>JAGAQZ010000001.1 GCA_017622505.1 Lachnospiraceae bacterium | reverse complement strand
TGTTATCTTCTTCTGAAGAATCCAAATTCCAATCAGCCACACCTTCCCCATCAAGTTCTGCCAAAGGAATCACATTCATCGGTTCTGCCTCCGCTTGTCCGCCGGCTGTACAGCCGACCAAGGTCAACATAGCCATACATACGCATATCATCTGCACTTTTCTTCTGCTCTTCATACAACTTTTCCTCGTATCTTTTGCTCTCTTTCAGTCCGTTTAATCGTCCATCGTCACTTCATACCAATGCACTTCATTACCAATATTCGCAGCTTCCCATTCGGCAAATTCTTCCATGGATACCTCGTGCTCGTTTATATAACCTTCAAATAACACTTCATATTCATCATTTCCCACATATACAGTATCCGAATCATGAATTGCAATGTAATCTTCACGAAACGCTCCGTTTTCAAAATATAACTGACTATACACATAATTTCCGGCACCGCCACTACCCATATGCAAACCGTTCTCATATACGAACTGCATCTGGCGCCAGGAATTGTAAGACATATAATATTCGCCGTTCTTCTCGCAAACCACAAATACACTGCCACCGATATCGTCAAACCGCATAATTAAGTCCTTCTTGCCGTCCGCCGTCACATCCACGATAGTGTAATCATACATATCCATAAAGCCCGGAATTTCATCCCCATAAAAGCTGGGAATCTGATGCAACGAGAACATACCTTCTTCCTTATCATCCTGTGTCCACAAGTGAATCTTGGTTTTATCATCAAAAATAGGTGCAAACCGCTGTAACTCCACACGGTCTTCCTCTGACAAACCTTCTACAGAAGACAAATGCTCAAATGTAATACAATCTTCTATCGAATGGCTCTCTTTGAATATCCATTCCTGCGTATCCGGATCCTTATAGTAATGATTCGTCTTAACGATTACAAACTCTTTTCCGTCATATTGATAAACCTGCTCAATGTGATAGGTCTCGCCGGGATTGTAATCGCAGACTGCCTGATTCGCTTCATCAATCCATGGTGATTTAATACTTAAAAAAGATTCACATTCCGTAAAAGTACCGTCTGCATTGCCAATATAACAGTTACTGTGGAAATTACCGCCCACATCCTCTAAGCCGTTACGTACAATTAAATCCATTCTTCCGTCAAAGTTCACGTCTGCTTCATAAATATGCTCCTCTGCGTGAACCCACATGGAATATTCAAATTCCTGATGAATTGTCTGTATCAGGGTATCGCCGTCATAAATTGAAATCATCCAGCCCGACTCTTCTTCCGACTCTACATCATATAAAGCTTCAATTTGATAATCGTACTTTTCACCCTGTATTGTATATTCACGGTATACAATTTCGCTGCCCTCTTCAAGTTGTGCTATCGCACTGTCTATTTCAAGCATATCTTTGGTATATTCATCAACATACACGCCATATTTAAAATAAAGCCCTGCCGACTTTCCGCCAATATAATATCTTCCCTTTTCATCCGTTTCGTAAGCTAAAATCGCTTTTTCACTGGTATCCTCCAGTAAAATCCAGTAAGTACCGTTTAAATCGGTCTGCACAAAGCGGATTTTCGTTCCTACAGGCAACGTGGTTTCTCTTCCGTTAATGATAACCGGAAGTTCTTCCCCTTTTATGGTCCTAAAACCATCTTCTTCCAAATACAGCCATTCACCCTCTGCCAACACCAAAGTTTCTGACTCTGAATCAATACAATATATTCCTTCCGCACTATCGCACTTTCTTGTACGTCCGAGTCCGTAAAATTCTCCCATAATCTGAATCTGTGAAGAACTCTGTACAGACCCGATATAGGCGCCTTCCATTCTCTGGCACAGTACAATCTCATCCCCGCAAACCTCGAACAACAGAAGACAATGCAAATAGCTTGGTGCCCAGGTTTCAAACAATACATACCATTTCTCATCAGAAGGATAAAAAAGATAGATTTTAGAATCCAACTCGCCGAAACGTTCCGAGAAATTAAATTCTGCACGATCCGTTACAATCTTCTCGTCTGTCACCTGCACAAATCTGCCATCTTTTAGCGGGAACTTCTCGCCTACCACTAACTCACTGAAATCCTTATAAAATTGAGACTCTGCATACCAGGAAGCTCCTATCTCTCCCACTTCGGTTAATTTAACTGTTTCTTCTGCCTTTTCTCCTTCAGTAGTCGCAGTACATCCCACTACCAGCATACACATCATTATCATCCAGATAAATACTATTTTCTTCATAAAATAAATTCCCCTAAATTGCACAATTACAAACTATATGCCTGTATCTTACGAATCTCTAATATACACTTTTTATAAAACTTTTCTTACTTAATACTCATAATGTTCGGTCTGTGTCAAAGTATCCAGTACGTTTCCGTCCCGGTCTTTGATTTCAATGGTCCAGACGCCATTCTGCACCTGCGCATACAGGTAACAAACTGTCGATGAAAAATAATCAAACACGCAATATTGCCCTTTACTGATTTTATAAAGTAATCCTTGATTTCTTACAGCATCTTCATCAGCCGAAGTAATATCTGCAATATTACCGATATCTCTGCATTCTCCTACTCCGTCCATACTAGTATAGATGCTAATACTATATTCCCGACCGCTTGTTCCTTCATAAGTCCCGGCCAATGCATAATCAGTCTCGGTATATACCACCACATCCGCATCCAATGAACACACCAACAAATGCTTCTCACTTGCATCATCCCACACATACATATCACGCCGTGTAAGCACAAAGGTATTACCATCATAACGATAAAAAGTATCATCATAGGTCCCACCGCTTCGGTTCCATCCGCAAATCAGTTTCTGTTCCTTATCCACCTTGGGATTTGGAATCTCTTGAAACTCCGGACAAAATTCATACAAGCCACCATATCCGTTTGCAAGATAACAGCGGTAAGCCAAATCACCATGCGTACCGTAATGCCCCTGCCAAACTAAGATATCCTTCGTACCATCGAAATTAACATCTTCTTCCCAAATCAATTTATTTAAGTCGGGAATGCAACCTACATTTTCATCGTGGTCATAGTAAATGGTTTGGAATAATTCATCGCCGTTATAAACTTCCACTTCCCAACGTATAATTCTCTCTGTCTCCGTATTGCGATACATGGTTGCTTTGTAGGTATGTAAATCGGTTTCAATTATCTCCGTTTCGGCAAGTTCTTCCACCGCCGTCAACTGACCGTTGGCAATTTTATAATACTTACGCTGATAGATGAAATCGATTGCGCTGCTTGCGTACTCCCTCTCCGTCATTCGGTCTGTTATATTTACAATCTCACTGCATTTAATATGATCCGCTCTCCAACGCCACGCCTCATCATCGTCAAGCTTAGCCTGCATCGGTTCACCGCACTGCACGACATGCCCGTCTTTCATTTGAAAAAGCCATAGCTGTTCGTCCGTATCCAATCTTTCATCGGTTTCCAGAAGTAAAAAATATCCCTCAGCAGTCTGTAATAAAAAAGCTTCCGTCGGTTCTATGTAATATCCGTTTAATTCAATTTCGTTTTCCTTTGCCCTGATTATGATCTTCTGATACTGGGGCGGATTTGTAATAGCCAAGCCATTGATCCATTCACTTCCTGCAGGCTCAAAATCAATCACAAACGCATTGCTTTGACTGATACGATACAGGCGCTCTGTGATAACTTCCGCCCGTTCCCCATTCCATTCAATGGGTTCTTCTTCAAAGTTCTCGATTGAATCTTCGTCAACGCTCACGGCTTCAGCCTCTTCTTTCTCTTTCTCAGCAAGTTCCGTATAGAAGTTTTCGCCCATATCTCCAAGCCTGTTTTCCGCATCGACACAGAATTCATATCCTTTTCTCCCCTGAATATTCGCATCTGCAGTGTCCGCACTTTCGCAAGCTGTCAATCCTGCACACATTATCATCATTGTTACGAATAGAATTTTTTTCATGCCGACTACTCCCTTTTACACAACTTCTATTTCCGTTTTCACTTTTCAGAATTTTATTTGATTTTTACTTTACACAGTTTTTATTTTTCACAAAAAACAGCATAGATAGTTTATTTTTGCTACTTTTATTTACAGATTAGTATTATTTCGCTACTTTGTCAATACTTTTTTCAAAATTTATTAAAAATTTTTCTATATTTTTTCGTAACATTTTTTTTGAATTTTTCGCCAACAATATAACCGCAAAAATCCCGAAAATCAAGCACTTTTTAACAAAAAAACGACATTTGATTAAATAAGTCGGAAATATTAAAAAAGTATGACAAATTCGGGTGAAAATGTCATACTTTCGTAATAGATTCTGTAACAATTGTAATAAAGTTGTAAAAAGTTTGTAAGATTTCAGTAATACAATTTTAGCCTAAAAATCACATATTTTAATATAAATAATACCTTTGGAATCCGGAATTATACATTAAATCTGAATAAAATTACGTCTCCGTCCTTAACTACATATTCCTTTCCTTCCAAACCGACAAGACCTTTGTCCTTTGCTGCGGCAATGGAACCCTGCTCCATTAAGTTCTCATAAGATACAACTTCTGCCTTAATGAAACCACGTTCAAAGTCAGTATGGATTTTACCTGCTGCCTGGGGTGCCTTGGTTCCTACCTTAATGGTCCAGGCACGGCATTCATCTTCACCTGCAGTCAGGAAACTGATTAATCCTAAAATACGATAACTTGCAGCAATCAACTTCTCAAGGCCGGATTCGGAAAGTCCTAAATCTTCTAAGAACATTGCCTTTTCTTCATCGTCCAATTCCGCAATTTCCTGCTCAATCTGGGCACAAATTACGAATACTTCACTTCCGTCTTCTGCCGCAAACGCACGAACTGCCTGTACATGTGCATTGTCTGCGCCGTCATTGCCCAAATCATCTTCTGCCACATTAGCTGCGTAAATAACAGGCTTTGCAGTCAATAAGTTATATGATTTTAACCAGTCTCCTTCATCATCATCTTCTGTTTCAAAAGACTTCGCAAGTTTTCCTTCTTCCAGGAATGCTTTGATTCTTTCAAGCAAAGCAAGCTCTTTGGCAAGGGTTTTATCATTTCTTGCGCCCTTGCTTGTCTTCGCAATTCTACGTTCAAGAATTTCAATATCAGAGAAGATTAATTCCAAATTGATGGTTTCAATATCTCTGACAGGGGATACACTACCGTCTACGTGAACTACATTACTGTCTTCAAAGCAACGAACTACGTGAACAATAGCATCCACTTCACGGATATTACTTAAGAACTGATTACCAAGACCTTCACCCTTAGATGCACCTTTTACAAGGCCCGCAATATCTACGAATTCAATCACTGCCGGTGTTACCTTCTTGGTATTGTATAATTCGCCCAATTTTTTGATTCTTTCATCGGGAACGGATACGATACCCACGTTAGGGTCGATGGTACAGAACGGATAATTTGCCGACTCTGCGCCTGCCTTGGTCAATGAATTGAATAATGTACTTTTACCTACGTTGGGAAGTCCGACTATGCCAAGCTTCATATTTATTTCCTCCTAAAAGTTGCTCTCTTTATTGTTTAAGCAACCATTCATCCTAATGATAACAGCATCTTTTTTGCGCCGGATATCATTATAGCGTCAAAATAATCTTTTTTCAAGTTATCTTGACGCTATTTTATAAAACATATCTTTTATATTATTCAAGCTATTTTACGCTTCCGCTGTTTTGTCCTTCTTCTTAAAGATAAACAACTTACTGAATACATAATTTAAAATAGTAACCAACACTGCCGAAATACATACTTTTACCACCCAGTAATTGATGGAATCCATATCTGCACCAGCAAGATTAATATTTACCCAACCGCACACCTTGATAATCAAATTGTTCAAAGGCACGATATTTACAAAAAACCACATAATCAGAATGTCCAGAATCCAGGTAGAAAGTCTTGAACTTGCAAAGCCTAAGAATTCCTTCATAATCTGCTTATTCTTGCTGTTAAATACCCATTTACGGTTTAAAGGGTACGCAAAAACAACACCTGCCACCCAACCGATGGTATTAATAATAAAATTCTGAAGATCCTGTGTAGGGTCCAAAAACAACTTTGCTACAAAGCAGGCTCCCCAGGAAACAATAGTGGTTAAAACACCAACAATCAGATAAATTATAATTTCACGGTATTTTTCAAATATTTTCATTTTAGTTTCCTTTCCGATTAGAACTTCGCCATCAGTTTCTTGGCATTCTCATAAGCATCCCCACCGTAAACGCTGGAGCCTGCTACAAGAATATTCGCTCCGGCATCCATCGCTTCATCAATGGTTCCTTCACCAATACCACCATCTACTTCAATATCATAATCCAAGCCCAGCTCTTCTCTCTTTGTCGCCAAATCTGCAATTTTGGAGGTACAATCATGAATATACTTCTGACCGCCAAAGCCGGGATGAACCGTCATAACCAAAGCCATATCAATCAAATGAAGATAAGGATACACTTTTTCCACATCTGTTTCAGGATTCAATGCAAGGCCCACCTTCGCGCCCAAATCCTTGATTTGCTTTAAAACCGCCTCAGGATCTTTTAAAGTTTCGATATGAACGGTGATTAAATCCGCACCTGAGTTCTTGAAATACTCCACATAACGCTCCGGTTCCACAATCATCAAATGCACATCATATACAATATCTGATGCCTTGCGAATGGATTTTAATACAGGCATACCAAATGAAATAGACGGAACAAATAAACCATCCATTACATCAAAATGTAAATATTTTGCGCCTGCTTCCTCCACGCGCTTGATTTCTTCGCCAAGCTTTGTAAAATCCGCCGATAAAATCGAAGGTGCTAAAATTCTTTCTCTCATCGTTATTCTCCGTTCTTTAATATGCATCTTTTCCTATGCACATTTTCTCATAATATTTTAAAAACCAATAACAAACCAATGTCGACACTACATTTCATTAATACTTCTTCTGCGCTTTCAGTTCTTCATATAAAAGCTTGTAATTCTCATAACGCAACCGGCTAATTTTCCCTTCAGCCAAAGCGTCTTTAATGCCGCATACCGGCTCACTGATATGGGAACACCCCTGAAACTTACAATTCACTTCATAATCATCAAATTCAGGATAATATTTGCCAAGGTCAGACTTGTCCTCTAAGAAAACCATCAACGAACTAAATCCGGGCGTATCCACCAAATAGGTTTCATCACCAATCTGCTCTGCCGCAAATAATTCCGTATGTCTTGTGGTATGCTTACCGCGACCGATTTTCTCACTGATTTCTCCGGTCTGCATCATTTCGCAACCGCAAAGCTTATTAATCAAAGAAGATTTGCCCACACCGCTGGGACCTGCTACTGCTGTGGTTTTGCCTGCAATGGCATTGCGTACTTCTTCCAAACCGATTTCTTCTCTGGCACTGACAAACAACACCTGATTACCACAAGCTCCATATGCCTGTTTAATTTCTTCGATTTCCTTCTCGTCTGCGATATCACTTTTATTAAAACAAATCGTACAATTCAATCCCTGACTCTGCATCATAATCAGGAAACGATCCAATAAATTAAAATTCGGTGCCGGTTTCGTAATTGCAAACACAATCAATGCTTGATCGATATTTGCAACCGAAGGCCTGATAAGCTCGCTTTTACGCGGCAAAAGTGCCGTGATATTGCCAAGCATTTTGTCAACATCCAAGCACTTTAATTCCACATCATCACCAACCAAAGGTTTTCTCCCGTCTTTACGGAAAATCCCCTTTGCCTTACATTCATACACCCCGTCATGCGGTACATGCACATAATAAAAGCCGGCGATTCCTTTTATAATTCTGCCTTTTTTTATTTCTTCCATTCTCTCTACCACTATTCAAAAGCAATCTCTTGTGTATAGGTATCCTGCGCAGGCACATTCTGGATTGTCATATTGCCTGCCGCATCATAAACCTCTTCCTGTACAAATACAGTATAGGTGATGGAAAGTGTTCCTTTGGGTACTGCATATATTTTGCTTAAATTAATCTGGACCGGAAATGATGATACGGTAGTATTCCAAAGTTCACTTCCGTCCGGTGCTGTGAGAATAACCGTCGCCGTACCACCGGTATATCTGGGCGGTGCTGCAACAATTACATTACAATCATAATATCTGGGTTCAGGTCCTAAACTCAATTTAAGACTTACTTCCGTCCCTTCATCTATATTAGCACCTTCCGTATAACTCTGATAACAAACCTTGCCAGCTTCAATGGTATCGCTATATTCCTCGCTTACGGAAGAACACACCAATCTCATATCACTTAAGGTTTTCTTCGCCTGTTCTTCGGTCATACCGATAAGTCCCGGCATAGACACATCTGTACGAAGTTTACCGCTACTGATTACAATGGTAACCGTACCTTCACGACTCATCAAACTACCGGCTTCCGGCGTCTGTGAAATAATATTGCCTTTTACGATTTCATCGTTATTTTCTTCAATTTTCTCTACTACAAAACCTTCTTTTTCCAGAATAGCAGTAGCTTCCGCTTCTGATCTGTTCAATACATTTGGAACTTCTACACCTTCACCGTTCATACATACGGTTAAAAGTACTTTTGACCCTTCTTCCACCTCTGTATTAGCGGTAGGTGTTACCGAAATAACCGTATTCTCTGCTGTCCCTTCCGAAGGCGCATACTCAATATCGTATTTCAACTCTACCATATCCAAAGCGGTTTTGGCCTCTTCCAAGGTATCACCGATAATATTCGGTACATTCACCATATCCTTCTTCTGAGAGGAATTACCATTTCCAAAAATACCTGCCGCCAATCCGGCAAAGTATAAAATTACACATCCGATAATTACAGCACCTAAAATAATAAGTATGGTTTTTACTTTCTCAAGTACGGAATCCTCTTCCTCGTCATCATCTTCATAGACATCTACCTGAGGTTTTTTAGGCTTATTAACGGGTTTCTTTCTTGCCGCAAGTTCTTCTTCCTTACGACTGCGTACGGGGCGTTCTCCTGTAATTGCAGGTTTATTAGTTGTGCCTGCAGGTCTCGCTGTATTCTTTGCGGGCACAGCCTTACGCTCACCCATTTTATCTGTATTCTGTAATGCAATACCGCCTGCAGAAGCTGCAGTTACCACATCTGTTTTCACCGCTGCATTACGTTTAATCTGCTCTCTTTCCTTATCAGACATCGCCTTGGTTACCGCACTCTTCTCTGCAGTAGCCAATTTTACAAAATCTTCATCAGGACTAATTAAGGATTTCTTTAAATCTTCAATGAGTTCCGGCATCTTCTGGTAACGACGGTCCGGGCTCTTCTGCGTACATTTTAAGACAATCTGTTCCACACTGATAGGAATCTCAGGAACATAATTGCGGGGTGAAGGCATCTCTTCCTGAATATGCTTAATCGCAATTGCCACTGTTGTATCCCCGTTAAAAGGAACACGGCCTGTAAGCATTTCAAACATTGTAATACCTAATGAATAGATATCACTCTTTTCATCACTGAAACCGCCTCGTGCCTGCTCAGGGGAAGTATAGTGAACACTACCCATAACATTAGAAGTAATGGTATTGCTGGTGGCAGCCTTGGCAATACCGAAGTCTGTTACTTTTACCTTACCTTCTTTACTGATAATAATATTCTGGGGCTTAATATCACGATGGATAATATTGTTATTGTGCGCCGCATCAATACCCATGGAAATCTGGATTGCAATGCTGACAGCTTCTTTTACGGAAAGGCGCGCCTTTTTCTCGATATAACGCTTCAGTGTAATACCTTCCACAAGTTCCATAACAATATAGTTAATACCGTTTTCTTCCCCTACGTCATAAACATTTACAATATTAGGGTGCATCAAGCCTGCAGCAGCCTGGGCTTCAGTACGGAATTTGGATACAAACTCCGAACTTTCACTAAACTCCTGCTTCAAAACTTTAACTGCAACAAAACGGTTTAACTTATGGCACTTTGCCTTATATACATCTGACATTCCGCCGGTTCCTATGGATTCCAGGATTTCGTAGCGGTCGCCTATCATCATACCCATTTTAATCATAACTTACCTCACAACTATATCTGTTCCATCAACACTACGGCAATATTATCTTTACCGCCGTTTTGGTTGGCTGTCTTTATCAGTTCCTCTGCCTTGTGCTCAAGGCCTTTTTCCCTTTTTAAAATTTCTAAAATTTCTTCATCTTCTATCATATTTGTTAAACCGTCAGAACACATCAATACAATGTCCCCTTTCTGAAGTTCAACCTCAAAGAAATCTACATTGACCGTATCCATAGCACCAACCGCCCTGGTGATAATGTTTTTATCCGGGTGATTTCGTGCGGAAACCCTGTCAAGATTTCCCATACGCACCATTTCTTCCACATAAGAATGGTCTCTTGTAATCTGCTTTATTTCATCATTCACAACATACAATCTGCTGTCACCTACATTAGCGACATAGAGAATACCGTCCTTGTAGGTTGATGCAACAACCGTTGTTCCCATACCAACCATATTCTCATCTTCCGTAGCCTTGCGGCGCACGCGCTGATTTGCCCGGTTGATTGCGTGTTGTAAAATCTCTACCGGCTCTTTATTCTTGGCCTTTCCCACTTCCTCAATAATGGTTTCTACCGTATATTTGGAAGCAAAATCTCCGGCCTTATGGCCTCCCATTCCGTCGGCCACCACAAAAAGATTCGGCAAACATCCCAAAGGCAATTCAGATGTGAAAACAAAGTCCTGATTCAGTTGTCTTTTCCTTCCTATATCCGTTACGGAAAACGACCTTATCACCTTAAGTATCCTCCTGCTGTTCTTTTCGAACATGACGTCTTCTAAGCTGTCCACAGGCACCGTCAATATCTCTGCCCATTTCCCTTCTTATTGTACATTGAATTTTACTTTTTTCAAGTTTATTTTTAAACCCTTCCACTTTTTGCCGATTGGAAGAGACATAATCTCTTTCTTTTATGGGGTTTACGGGAATTAAATTCACATGACAGTTCCTGCCCTGTAAAAGCGAAATCAACTCCTGCGCCTCCCCGTCATTATCGTTAACGCCACCTACCAATGCATACTCGAAACTGATACGGCGGCCGGTCTTTTCGAAATAATAATCGCAAGCTTCCAAAACTTCTTTCAAGGAATATTTCTTGGCAATAGGCATTAATTCCTTACGCTTCTCATCATTTGGCGCATGCAAAGACAATGCCAGTGTCACCTGCAGACCTTCCTCCGCAAACTTACGAATTCCCGGCACAATACCGCAGGTGGAAACCGTTATATTACGCTGACTGATATTTAAGCCGTCCTCATTGGTTAAAAGTTCGATGAAACGCACCAAATTATCATAATTATCCATAGGTTCGCCCGTGCCCATTACCACCACGTTGGATACACGTTCACCAGTCATACGGGTAATTGCATAAATCTGCTCCAGCATCTCCGAAGGTAAAAGATTTCTCTCCCAGCCATCCAAAGTGGACGCGCAGAAGCGACAACCCATTTTACAGCCAACCTGGGAAGATATACACACGGAATTGCCGTGATGATACTTCATCCAGACGCTCTCCACAAGATTTCCGTCCGGAAGTTCAAACAAAAACTTCTTCGTTCCGTCAATTTGGGACTCCTGCACTTGCACCGCCTTCAGCGTCACATAATCAAAACGCTCTTTACAGGCATTTCGCATAGCTTGCGACAGATTTGTCATCTCGTCAAAACTTTCCACAAGCCTTTTATGCATCCAGTCATACATCTGCCCTGCGCGAAAAGCTTTTTCGCCCATAGCCGTTAATTCAGTTTTCAATTCCTGTAAGGTCAGGGACTTAATATCTGTCATAATTCTCTCTGTTGTCTACTTAAATCTTTCTTAATTTCGCAATATAGAATCCGTCACACTTATGTACACCTTGGAATAATTGTAAAGTACCGTCTTCGCCTACGGAACTTCTTAATTCCTCCGGCAATTCCTCATCAAGGGACACAACCTCAAGCGGCAAGTTCTCTGTCATCCACTTAACATTATCATTATTCTCTGCCTTGTTCACGGTACAGGTACTATAAATAAAAGTACCGCCCTTTTTGACATAGTTGCATACATTGCGGACAATTTGTCTCTGCAGAGAAACAATTTCTTCCGTCTGTTCTTTGGTCAGGCGATATTTGATATCCACCTTTTTACCAAGGACACCAAGCCCGGAACAGGGCACATCAGCAAGCACCACATCCGCTTTTTCAATAAAATCCGCATCTTCTACAGTTGCATCGGCAACCTGCACCTGCACGTTCTTAAGTCCTAAACGTTCTATATTCTCGTTAATTTTATCGGTTTTATATTCGGATACCTCACAGGAAATCACTTTACCGCTACCGTTTAATTTCGTAGCCACGTGCATTGTTTTACCGCCGGGCGCCGCACAGACATCAATAACCGTAGCATCCTTCTTAACGCCCGCACATTCTGCCACCAGCATAGAACTTACATCCTGCACCGTAAAATATCCTTCATCATAGCCATACAAATTCTGTATGCCATAGCCACCCGTTAAAACATAAGCATACGGAAGATATGAATGCACACTAACCTTAACGCCGTCTTTCTTCCACTGCCCAATCAGGTCTTCCAGTACCGCAGATGCCAGGTTCTCATTTACGCGCACCGTTACCGCATTTTCCTGCAAAGAATCCTCCAGCATGCGCTCCGTTGTCTCCCTGCCGTACTGCTCCATCCAAAGCGTTACAATCCACTCCGGCATAGAAAAACGCACCGTAGCATATTGAATAAAATCCTTGTCTTTATCCGGATATGCAATTTGTTCCTTCTCACGGCAAATCGTACGAAGCACGCCGTTTACAAAACCGGACAAACCCTGAAAACCCTTTTTCTTAGCCAAAGAAACCGCCATATTACAAGCTGTTGTATCATAAACGTTGTCCATATAAAGAATCTGATACACCGCCATTTCAATAATGATGCGGATTACGGGTTTCATTTTATTCGTCTTGGTTTTTGAAAAAAGATTAATCACATAATCCAGTTCCGTCTGACGCTCCAAACAGCCGGTTGCAAGCTTTTTGATAAAAGCTTTCTTTTTGCCGTCCAGATAATTATATTTATCAAGCACTCCTTTTAGAACAACATTCAAATACTCTTCGCCTTTTCTTACTTCCAGCAAAATTTCCATGACCAGCTGTCTTAAAAGAAGATCATCTTTTTCACTTGCCATTGCATTCTCCTACGAATTCTTCACACCGAAACAGATACCTTTTTCCAGCTTGTTCCCAAGCAAAAAGTCATGTACGGTCATTCGTTTCTTGCCCTCCGGCTGAAGTTCCTTAATTTCAAGAGTTCCCTCGCCTGTATTTACAAAGAGACTGTCTTTGGTTACCATGCACACCTCTCCCGGTGCTCCGTTTGCAGGAATATCACTTAAGGCAACAGCGCAGATTTTCATCATTTTACCGTTCAAAAAGGTGTAAGTACCGGGCCAGGGATATAGACCTCTTACCAGATGCTCAATGTCATCTGCAGACTTTTTCCAGTCGATGCAACCCATCTCTTTCTTTAACATAGATGCATAACAGGTTTCGCCATCGCCCTGAGGTACGGGTGTAATATTCCCCTCTTCAATAGCCGTTAAAGCTTTGACAATCATTTCTGCGCCAAGCTCGCTTAATTTATCATGCAAAGTTTCACCGGTCTCATTTGCCTCGATAGGGATAATCTCCTTCATCAGCATATCTCCGGTATCCAGATCTTCATCCATCTGCATAATGGTAACGCCGGTTTCTTTTTCTTTATGAATGATTACTGCCTGAATCGGTGCTGCGCCACGGTACATAGGTAAAAGTGACGCGTGAATATTAACGCAACCGTATTTAGGCATATGAAGAATTTCAGAAGATAAAATCTGTCCGAACGCCGCCACCACAAAAATATCCGCATCAAAAGTTCTAAGGTACTCTACCGCCTCAGCGTCTTTGATTTTAACAGGCTGAAAAACGGGGATATTATGCTCTACGGCACATTTCTTCACCGGTGTCATCTGCATTTCTTTGCCACGACCTTTTGGTTTATCCGGCTGAGTCACTACCAAAACCACCTCGTGGCCTGCTTTTATAATACTTTCCAAAGCCCCTACCGCAAAATCCGGGGTTCCCATATATACAACTTTCATGTTTACCTCATTACTGCTTTCAAATCTGCTCATTTACAATTTAACAATGCCAAATTACATGCAACTTCCTATGACACCATTCTTACTCTTCCGCATCCACGTCCTGAAGGGGTCCTTCCACCAAATCAACATATAACTTGCCGTCCAAATGGTCCAATTCGTGGCAGATTGCTCTTGCAAGAAGCTCGGTACCCTCAATCTCAAAAGGCTCCATATTCTCGTCATACGCCATAGCCTTCACGTAATTAGGTCTTGTTACATTGCCGGCCTTACCGGGTACGGAAAGACAACCTTCGCTACCGGTCTGTTCACCGGAAGTTTCCAGAATCTTGGGATTAATCATAAGAATGGGTTCGTCACCGTTTTCGGATACATCAATTACCACAATTCTTTTTAAAACGCCCACCTGGGGTGCTGCCAAACCAACACCGTTGGACTCGTACATAGTATCCAACATATCTTCAATTAACATCTGTGTGCGGGGTGTGATTTCTTTTACTTCCTTGCATACCTGATTTAAAACTTCATCTCCCATTACTCTGACTTTTCTAAGTGCCATCGTTTCCTCCGTTCCTGCTTACGCAATTTAAAATGTATTCATCGGATTAAAATCAAACTGTACGCTCTCACGCTTAATCTCCCAAAGCCGGACGCACTCTTCCATTCTGTCCTTAATGCGGACCAGTTCTTCATAATCCTTATGCTTATAGTATATTACCTGTCGGTATAAATCACTCTTTTTACTTAAGTTGGCTTTCGCCGGACCGATTTGTGCTGGTATGGAATCAAACTCCATCGCCTTTACTTCCGTCGCCAAACGCTGTCCCAAACGCTCCAATGCTTTCTTATCAGGGCCTGACAACTGTACCGCCATCATATTTGCCGCAGGCGGATATAAAAGAAACTCCCTGTATGCTAGTTCTTCCTCATAAAATCCTTCGTAATCCTGCCCGGATGCACGTACAATCGCATAATGTTCCGGCTGATACGTCTGAATTACCACTTCTCCCGGCAATTCCCCGCGTCCGGCACGGCCTGCCGCCTGGGTTAACAGCTGAAACGTTCTTTCTGCCGCCCTGAAATCATTATTGGACAAAGACAGGTCTGCTGCCAGAATTCCCATTAGGGTTACCCCCGGGAAATCATGTCCTTTTACAATCATCTGAGTTCCCAATAAAATATCGGCTTCCCTGTTTGCAAACTTGGATAAAATGCTTTCGTAATCATCCTTATGCTTCGTGGTATCCGCATCCATTCGTAAAACCACCGCCATAGGGAACTGCTTATGCAACGCTTCTTCAATTTGCTGGGTACCCGCCTTAAAACCGGCCACCTTATTAGAACCGCAGGACGGACATTTCTTCACCGCAGGCTGTTCATAACCGCAGTAATGGCATACCAGTTTCTCACCCCTGTTATGCTCGGACAGAGATACGTCGCAGTGCGGACATTTGATTACTTCACCGCAGTCTCTGCAGGATACAAATCCCGAGTAACCGCGACGATTTAAAAACAGCATCATCTGCTCGCCCTTTTCCAAACGGTCTTCCATCAGCTCTTTTAAACGACGGCTGAAAATGCTTTTATTCCCGGCTTTTAACTCCTCGCGCAAATCCACTAAATTCACATTAGCAAGCGTACAGCCGGTCAAACGCTCTTTTAAGGTAAAAAGAACATATTCTCCGCTCTTTGCCTTTTGATAGCTTTCAAGGGAAGGCGTTGCCGAACCGAGAACCAACGCAGCTCCTGCTCTCCCAGCCATTTCTTCCGCCACTTCCCTGGCATGATATTTAGGCATTGTTTCACTTTTATAAGTGCCTTCATGTTCTTCATCTATAATAATAATGCCAAGATTTGAAAAGGGTGTGAATAAGGCCGATCTGGGCCCTATCATAATGCTTACTTCCCCTTTTCTTGCCCGCTCGAACTGGTCAAACCGTTCCCCTGCGGACAGTCTGGAATGCATAATGGATACCTTATCTCCGAATCTGCGGTAAAAACGCACCACATTCTGATATGTTAAGGATATTTCCGGAATTAAGAAAATCGCCTGCTGCCCCTGCTCAATGCGCTTGGCAATCAGCTCCATATAAACTTCCGTTTTACCACTACCCGTAATTCCGTGAATCAAATATTTGCCCGGATTGCCTGCTTCGTAATCTTTCTCAACCGCATCCACAATTTCCTGCTGCGCCTTGCTCAAAGAAACCTTCGTTGCTTCCCCTCCTCGAAACGATATAGGGTTACGGTAACTGCGTTCCGTCTCTATCTGTAATATCCCCTGCTTCTGCAGGGATAAAACAGTCTGGGCACTGACATTTAACTTGCCGGTTACAAGAGAATAATCAATTCTGGGGCTTTCACACAAAGCCTGTAAAAGTCGCACCTTCGCTCTTTGATTTTTGCTTTTGGCAATCAAAGATGCCTTATAAAGCTCCGATTCGTCTTTTAAGGCAATCACCGATTTTTTTTCCTGGGCCTTCGTAGCCTTTTTGACCGGCAGAACCGTTTTTAACGCGGTAATCATAGTGGAACCGTACTTTTCTTTGATAAAAGACGCAATTCCGATTAACTTTTCTTCCGGCGAAACGCTTTTTTCACACAAGGCCGAAATATCTTTTACACGTGACTCATCGAAATCTATATGCTCCGTAAATCCCACCACATAGCCTGTAATCATTCTGTTGCTTTTACCGAAAGGAATCTCTACCTTACTGCCCAGGGCAATCTGCCCCTGTAAATGTTGCGGAATACCGTAGGTAAAAGGGCGGTCAACATTTTCGTGGGATATATCTACAATTACTTCTGCATATGACATATCCTTCTCCTCCTTTTCTTTCTCTCGGAACACTTCCATCGAAATAAAAATGCCCCTTTCAGTATCCGCTATATTTGATTATACATCAATTTGCTTATTGTTTATTTTCTTCTAAAATTTCCCGGATTAAGACACGTTCATCCATAGGATATTTCTTGCCTTCAATCTCCTGATAATCCTCATGTCCTTTGCCAGCAAGCACAATAATATCGCCGGGTTTACCGTTCTGAATCGCATAGGAAATGGCCTCTTTACGATTGACAATTTCTACATAATCGCCGGTTGTCTTAGCAATACCTGTGCGGATATCCGCAATAATATCCTCCGGCTTCTCAAAACGGGGATTATCAGACGTGATAATGGTCAAATCCGCAAGCTTACCGCTCACTTCACCCATCTCAAATCGTCTCAACTTGGAACGGTTTCCGCCACAGCCAAACAGACACACCAAACGCTCAGGCTTATATTCTTTCAACGTAGTCAGTAGACTTTCTAACGCCATGGCATTGTGGGCATAGTCAATCATCAATGAAAACTCCGGCGATACCGGTATCATTTCGATGCGCCCTTTTACATGTGCCTTTAACAACGCATCTTTCATACGCTCATCTTCCACGTTAAAATGCCTGCAAATAGCGATAGCCGTCAAAGCATTGTACACGCTAAAACGTCCTGGACTGGGTACCTTTACATCCGCGTTCAACTTGCCCGTAACGGTAAATTTCACGCCCAGTTCTCCGTTTTCACGGTATAATTCCACATTTTCGGCTCTCAAATCGGCACCTTCGCCAAAGCCGTAGGTTTCTACCTCGCAGGTATGACCTGCAAGCAAATCATTGACATGCTTATCATCGGCATTTACAATGCCTACCTTACACTGCTTAAATAAAAGCCCCTTACAGGCCATATATTCTTCAAAACTGCTATGCTCATTGGGACCGATATGGTCCGGCTCCAAATTGGTAAAAATACCCAAATTAAACACAAATCCCTGGGTTCTGTGCATCATAAGTCCCTGGGAAGAAACCTCCATAACCACTGCATCACAACCGGCCTCAACCATCTGCGCAAAATATTCCTGCAGAATATAAGACTCCGGTGTTGTGTTAAGCGCAGGGATTTTCTTCTCCCCGATAATAGTTTCGATAGTACCTACCAAACCAACCTTCATACCGGCGTTTTCCAGAATGGATTTCACCATATAAGTGGTCGTAGTTTTGCCTTTCGTTCCTGTGATTCCGATGACTTTCATTTTATCGGCAGGATGGTTAAAATACGCCGCCGAAATAAAAGCCATGGCATAGCGGGTATCTTTTACTTTAATTACGGTTACGTCACTGTCCACCGGCACCTCTACATCCTTGGATACCACAAGACAGACAGCGCCCTTCCCAACCATTTCCGTTGCCACGGAATGACCGTCAAAATTAGCGCCTTCAATGCAGATAAAAAGTGCTCCCGGCGTTACCTTACGGGAATCGTAGCATACCGCAGTGATTTCTCTGTTTACACTGCCGCATACACATTCATATGTAAGCTTTTCTAACAAATACGATAACTTTGCCATATCAACCCTCATTTCTGCCATACATTATACCGTCACGCTTTATTCCTGCGTTTGTAAATCATATTATTATAACATATTTTTTACTTTAAATCCATACCGTGCTTTTAACGGTAATTCTTCATTACAAGCTGAACTTCCGTACGTCCGTTGTAAATGTTCAAATCAGGATTATAAATAACGGACAGTTTATAATCACCTTCGCCCGCATATAAATGTTCTGCACTGCCTTCGCCGTATTTTTCGTCTAAATAACAATTGAACGACGGAATATCGCCGAAATATTTTAAATCATAAAATTTGCCGTATTTATCTTTTACACGGAACGATACCACATTATTCCGTGCCCCGAAAGTTCTCGCTCTGATAAAAGTTACTTCCGACTGGGCAAAAACAGGTCTTTCATTATCCTTTCCAAACGGTTCTAAGAGACTTAACTCTTCCAAAAAAGCTTCGTTGGAATACCCCAAGGGCATATCCACATCAATTCGGATTACTTCCGTCAAGTCCTCTTCCGTAAGATTTGCCTCTTCATTAAGGCGCTTACGGAATGCATCCAAATTCTCCTTGGGAAGCGATGCCCCTGCTGCCAGTTTATGTCCGCCAAAATGTGTAAGCAAATCTTCGCACCGGCACATTCCTTTGTTCATATCGTATGCATCAACGGAACGTCCCGACCCTTTTAAACCTTCACTGGCATCCGTAAAAATCCATGTCGGCCTGTAAAAGGCTTCTCTCACCCTGCCTGCAATAATACCGGCAATGCTTTCATGACAATTCTCTAAATAGACCACAATGATTTTATCATTCTGATACTGTTCACGCACCAACTCGATTGCCCGCTCCACGCCGGCATCCGTAAGTGCTTTACGTTCTGTATTCGTTTGAACCAGTTCGATTGCCTTACGTTCTGCAGTTTCTCCATCATCACATAAAAGCAATTCCAGCGACTGTTCCGCCGATTCCAGGCGGCCTTTGGCATTTAAGCACGGTCCTAAAACAAAACCGATTGTATAGGCCTTAATTTCTTTATCCGCCAGATTATTCTGTTGTATTAACGCTTTTAATCCAAGATTTGCACAGTCTTTGATATGTCCGAGACAATATTTTACAAGTGTGCGATTTTCTTTCACTAACGGCATTACATCGCCCACCGTAGCAAATCCCGCCAACACTCTCAATTCTTCTTTCAGTTCCTCGTATTGCTCTATATTGCCTGCACGTTCCAACATCCGAATCATCAGCTTATATGCCACATAGGCGCCGCAAATATCCATAAAAGGATATGCATTCCCTTCACGTTTTGGATTGATTAACGCTATGGCTTTCGGTAACTTCTCAATATCTTTGCCGTCCGCATTTTCCCTGCGTATTTCATGGTGATCCGTCACAATAACCTGAATTCCCAGTTCAGCTGCCCGGTCCAAAGCCTCAAAAGCCGAAATCCCGTTATCGCAGGTAATGATGGTTTGCACACCATCCGCAAACGCACGCTCTACAAGGCTTACATTAATGCCATACCCATCCAAAATTCTGTGCGGAATAGCATAATCAGCTTTTAGGCCCAATGCTTCCAGCCCTTTGTAAAGAATGGCGGTACTGCATACACCATCGATATCATAATCGCCGATAATACGTATTCTATGGCCGGAATTGCGAAGTCCTTCCAGATATGAAATTGCAACATCCATATCCACAAAACCATCCGTAATGTCGCAGTCTTCTATATCACCATGCAAATATTCTTCAATCTGCTCCGCCTCGGTAATCCCGCGATTTCGCATAATGCGAAGCACTACCGGATTGACACCGTATTCTCTTGAAAGTGCCTCATAATCCGCACCCTGCCTAATCAAACGCCATTCAGCCATACTTTTAAACCATTTCCTTTTTAAGCGAAAAAAGCCCTTTCGGACTTTTTTCAAATGTTAATTTATACTTATATCATTTTATAATATGATCCGTACAAAATCCACTTACGATAAGTAGATTTTATACATAATCTTCATCGTCTTCCCCTTCGCGTACCTGGAACTTCTTTCTTAAGAAATACCATAAATTACCGGCAAGGCAAACGGAAGAATACGTACCGCAGATAATACCTACCATAAGGGGTAATGCAAATTCCTTAATGGATGTTACACCTAACACATAAAGGGCTGCAACCATAATAAACGTGGTAAGTGAAGTAAACACACTTCTTGACATTGTCTGGGTAATACTTCTGTTTACAATTTCTTTCAAATCGATTTCAAACTTGGAAGCATCTCTCTGTCGTTTCTTTAAATATGCCTCATCAGCCTTCGCTTTGGCCTCCTTGTAGTTTTCACGGATTCGGTCAAAAATTACAATGGTTGCGTTAATCGAATAACCGACAATCGTTAGCATACACGCAATAAATGTACTACCTACGCTGACTCTTGCAATGGCATAGAACGCAAGCACTACTAATACGTCATGAACCAATGCCAACACGGAAGATACACCAAAACGCCAATCACTAAAGCGGAACCAAATGTAGATCAACATACAAACTACCGCAATTGAAACCGCAATCAATGAATCTTTCTTCATTTCACCGGAAATGGTTGCACCAATGGTCTGGCTCTGAATACTGTCGGGATCCACGTCATAATTTTCAACAAACAAAGCATCCAGTTCCTGACGTTCCATCTCATCCAATTCTCTGGTTTTTACGATAATTTCGTTACCGCCTTCTACTTTCTGTACCTGAACATTACCGTCACCGGTAATTGCTTCAATACCGGGAACAATCTGCGCATCAATCTCTTCAATGCTCATATCTTCCGCAAGCACCAAACTTGTGGAAGTACCGCCCTTAAATTCAAGGCTTAAATTCAGCGGTTCGCCAATGCTTCCTTTATTGATTCCCATGAACACACCACCGATTACAATGCAGAGAAGGGAAATTGCCATAAAAATTTTACCCTTTGATAAGAAATCAAAAGTTTTACGTTCTTTACCGATACCGAACAATTTAATATTATCCAATCCTAACGCTATTGCACCGTTTAATAAAAATCTGGTAATTACCATAGCGGTAAACATAGATAAAACAATACCGATTGCCAATGTCCATGCAAAACCTTTTACGGTTCCTGTTCCGGCAATAATCAGTACAATTGATGCAATGAGGGTTGTTACATTACCATCCACGATGGAAGAAGTCGCCTTCTTAAAACCAATATCCACTGCACTCTGTACAGTCTTTCCTGTAGCAAGTTCTTCACGAATACGTGCAAAAATGATAACGTTGGCATCTACCGCCATACCGATTGACAGAATAATACCTGCAATACCGGGTAAGGTTAAAGTAATTACCTCGTTAAACAACGATAATGTAATGATAATCAAAAATACATATAATACCAGCGCCAATACACTGACAAAACCGGGTAAAAAGTATACCGCAACCATAAATACGGCAACCAGAACAAAACCAATCACTGCTGCCTGCAAACAGGTTGTAATTGCTTCTGAACCAAGCTGTGCACCTACTACATTGGAACGTAATTCCTGTAATTCCAACTTCAATGCACCATTACGGATGTTGGATGCGAGACGTTCAGCTTCGTCCGCATTTCCCATACCGTTAATTACAGCCTGTCCGTCTCTGATTACAACACCAACACGGGGCACACTGATAAATTTATCATCATAATAGATTGCGATGGTTTCTCCGTTAGAGTAAGCTTTCTCAGTAGCCTTCGCAAAACTTGCGGTACCATCGGCATTTAAGCCTAACGCAACCACATACTCCAAATTACCAAGCTGATCCTGCTGCTGAGTTGCTTTCGCACTCTGCACTTCGTTACCGGTTAAAATAATGGAACCGTCAGCCTGTAATTCTTCCAGTGTCTTATTTAACTTGTACTGAATATCAATTCTGGCATCTTCTGCCAATTCATAAGTCACGGCATTCCCTGCTTCATCCAGTACAACAGACTCGGTTTCCATATCATACTCAACCGCAACACCATCTGCTATCATAACAAAGGTATTCCAAGTCTCATCATGATAAACCATCATGCCTTCCGGTGTTACCGCAGGCGCATAATTATAATTTCCTTCCGAATCAGTCTCAGCAATAAACATAAGACTACCGGGTTTGCCCAGTTCTTCCAGAATTTCGTTTGCATTGTTTACGCCCGGAATCTCAATATTAATTCGGTCGTTTCCTTCCGGATAAACCTGTGCTTCCGTACTGTAGGTATCTACCTTCTGCTGAAGTTTAAATACCGTGTCATTCATTTCTTCTACAGTAGGTTCTTCTTCACCAACTACTTCATACGTAATGCTGACACCGCCGGCCAAATCCAGCCCCTGCTTAATGTCATACAGCGAACCTGTTTTATTTTCGCCCACACCAACCAATGCCACATAACCTAATGCGACTGTAATCAATATTATGGCGAAAAAGCTTATAATTTTACCTGTTTTATTCATTTTCTTTTACTCCGTTCTCCTGCCTATTCTTCGGTGCTTTTCGCAACCTCCATCATAATGGCACATTCAATACGTTTCTTCTGCAACTCACAACCAATGTCATATGCATCATTGATATGACCGTGGAAATGATATGAATTTGCGGCACATCCGCCACTACAATAAAACTTAGCAAAACAGTTTTTGCACTTCTCTTTCGCATATACGTTACAATCAGAGAACATTTCCCTAATGTCATTTCTTAAGATGCCTTCATCCACATTTCCCATCAGGAATTCTTCTTCGCCCACGAACTGATGACAGGGATAAAAATCGCCCCAGGGCGTAACTGCCAGATATTCGCACCCGGAACCGCAGCCTGACAAACGTTTTGCAACGCAGGGACCGCCGGACAAATCAATCATAAAATGGAAGAAGTTAAAAGGTCTGCCCTCTTTACGTCTTTTAATCATTTCTTTCGCCAGCTTATCGTAGTTTTCAAACAATACCGGCAAATCTTCTTCTGTCAAAGCGTAACCTTCTGTCTCCGGTGCCACAACAGGCTCCACGGAAATCTGCTCAAAGCCCAAATCCGCCAAATGCAATACATCCTCGCAGAAGTCTGTATTGTAATGCGTATAGGTACCTCTTACATAATAATTCATCTGGTTGCGGCTTTCTGCCGCCTTCTTGAACTTCGGAACAATAATATCGTAAGAAGAACCCTTGCCATTTCTTGTAGGTCTCATAAAATCATTGATTTCCCTGCGTCCGTCAATACTTAATACAAGGTTACCCATTTCTTTATTCGCGAATTCAAGAATTTCATCGTTTAAAAGCATACCGTTGGTAGTAAGGGTGAAACGGAATTTCTTATTATTCGCTTCTTCAATGCTTCTTCCGTATTTTACCAGCTGTTTTACCACTTCCCAGTTCATAAGAGGCTCACCGCCAAAGAAGTCCACTTCCAGATTTCTTCTGCTGCCGGACTCTTTTACCAGGAAATCCAAAGCCTTCTTACCCACTTCAAAACTCATTAACGCTCTTCTGCCGTGGTATTCGCCTTCCTCTGCAAAACAATATTTACAACCCAGGTTACAATCATGTGCAATGTGAAGACACAACGCTTTTACCACGGGCTGACGATTCTTAAACGTATCGATATACGGCTCATAAATGTCTTCTGCGAACAACATATCTTCCTGAATCAAGGCAATAATTTCTTCTGCTGCCTCTTTATAATCTGCATCCGTCGCTTCACAACGCTCACCGTCTTCATTCTCTGTATAAAAAGTCTGATTCAAAGAACAGACCTTCTCAATCATATAGTCAAGGTTCACACGTTGCTCTTTGCTTTCCTTTTCAAAAATAGGAAGCAAATCATAAACCAGTTCGTCCACTGCATGAACGCAACCACTGTTTACATCCAGCACAATGTTATAACCGTTACTTTTATATTGATGTATCACTTAAAATTCCTCCATATGAAAGGTCGGGATCATAGTAAATCTCCTGTCCTTACTCATAATTTCCGTTCTCATAACAAAGGCAGCGTCCTAAAACGCTGCCCCCTAATCTTTCAACCAATCTTATTTTGCCTGTTCACAGCTCTGGTTACCAACAGTGCAAGATGTCTTACATGCTGACTGGCATGATGTCTGGCATTCGCCACATCCGCCCTTCTTTAAAGATTTCTTATAGTCTCTGGTATTTAAAGTCTTAATGTGTTTCATTGTTAAGCCTCCTTCGAAAATTTCTGCTCTCGGTCAAGTATAGCATATCTTTTTTAAATGTAAAAGCCTTTTTTTCAAGTTTTATAAGGTTATTTACTGTTTTGCCCCTCTCTCGGTCATATTATGTACCACTTCTTTTATCAATAAGGGTAAAAACGGTTTGGTGATATAATCATTGCATCCAAGCTCCGCAAACCCTACGGAAGTATCCAGGGTTTTATTTCCTGTCATGAGTACCACAGGGGTATTATAAATCTTTCGAATATTACGCAAAGTCTCAAGACCATCCATATCCGGCATCATAACATCCAGCATAATCAAATCGTACTGCTGATGATTCAACTCTTTTAAAGCCTCTGCACCGCCGTTTACGGCATTGATTTCATACATAGGCTCATCGCTCATAATATGCTTTAAAAGTTTATGATTCATCGGCTCATCATCCACTACCAGAATCTTACGCTGAAGCGAATCAATCTGACGCATTTGATAGTCTTTATCCTCTTCCATCAGCTGAAGCATAATATCCGCAATTTCAGGGTCAAACTGAGTTCCACGCCCTTTGATAATCTCATTACGTACTACTTCCTGAGGTAATCCGTCACGATAACTTCTGTTGCTGGTCATCGCATCATACGAATCGGCAACGCCCAGAATTCTTGCCATCTCCGGAATTTTATCTCCGGCAAGGCCATTGGGATATCCCTTTCCATCGTATCTCTCATGATGATATTTGGCCGCAATTGCAAGCTGCTCACTGCCTGAAATACCGCTTAAAATATGATACCCCGTCACCGGGTGCACCTTAATAATATTATATTCTTCATCCGTAAGCTTTCCGGCCTTGTTAATAATTTCTACAGGGATACGGATTTTACCAACGTCATGAAGCAAGCCGGCACGATAGATTTCCTCCTGCTCTTCCTTGTTTTTACCCATTCGTTTGGCAATCATACGTGAATATTCCGCTACTCGTTTGGAATGACCGCTAGTATAACGGTCCTTGGCATCCACCGCTTCACTCAGCGCTGTTACGGTCTGCAAAAACAACTCCTTAATGCGCTGTTGTTTTTCTACCAATTCCCCGGTCTGCTCTTTTACCTTTTCCAGCAATTCGCTGTTATAATTCGAAATCAGACTCATATATTTTAATCTGTCTGTTTCATCCTTAATCTCAATAACATAGCCTCTGGCTTTTTCACGATACCATACGCGATTTACCTTAATTTCATAGTATTGTTCGCCGTTTCGGTACTGGTGATTATCTTCACCATTCTGCACATATCTGTGTAACCAGTCCGAAAGCAACTTAGTGCTTTCAATTCCGTCAATCGGACTGTCCACCTTACACTCTTTAACACCTTCAAAAACATCCGATGCCACCTTATTACAGCCCATATATTTTAAATCATTATCAAATATGATGTAACCATACACTTCCTGTTTCTGTATGGTACTTGCGATACTGTCTTCCAGGTTATACATCATATTTTTGTTCTGCAGGTAAAGGAACACCCAACCATCAAGCACATATAACAACGGCATAATTTCAATATCCGGCTCAATCATACGTCCAATAATAAAAATAGCAATATTAGCAATTACCATCAGTGACAGTATCCATAACTTATTCTTTGAAACCGCACTCTTTTTGGCCAAATGATAACCCAAAAGAATAATCTCCAATATCAAATATCCATACAAAATCACATAAAAGAATATATGTCCGATACCGTATGAATGCACCAAAATAGTTGCGTTTCCAAGCTTCCCCAGCGATAGATCCTTGTAATACCAATCCGTATATCCTATGGTCAGCACCATGAAATACACGCCAAAACTGGAGGCATATAAAATATAGCGAAGCCACGTCTTGATTTTAAAATTACAAATCGTACAGATCATAAACAAGGTAATAAGCGGAATGAAACAACCGCCCACATACCCAATTTTATTTGCTAAAATTGCCTCATACAATTGCGTCGAAACCGACAGGGCAAAGTATCCCAGATTTGACAATGCCATAATTAATATGGACAACATAAAATAATAATTGGCCTTTTTATTCTCATAAGTATAAACCAACATAATCAAATTAAGAAACGCCAATATCGTTGTAGCTAAATAATAAATAATCATTCTTTCGTTCTTCCTATCCTTATGAAACTACAATAACCTCGTTATATCTTCTGCATACACTGTCATACAACTCAAACATATGACGCTGTAACTCCGCCACCTTGTCCAGTACGTTATCTTTGGTCAGTTTCTCCAGCTCATATGCCAAATCACCGATTTTCTTTGCACCGACAGAATATGCATTATTCTTAAATCCGTGAACACGGATACAATAATTCTTTGCATCCTCTTCTTTTAAAAACCGATTCAACTCATCACGGATTGTTAACTCCGTAAAATCCTTTAACAATTCCAAATAAAAGTCTGAATCTCCCGCGCAGGTTGCCAGACCCATTTTATAATCTAATTCCGGCAGTTTTGTACGGATTGCATCAAAATATTCTTCCTGCGTTACTTTTACCATTTGTACTTCACTCTCTTTTCTTTCGTCTTCATATACAATATATTCTGCCGGCAGATAGTCCAAAAGCATCTTATCCAGCAAATCCGGCATAATCGGCTTGGTAAGAAAATCGTCAAAACCTTCATCAAGGAATCTTTCCCTGTCTCCGATAATCGCGTTGGCCGTCAGCATAATAACCGGTGTATTCTCACATAATTTCTCGTGTCTGATTATATGAAGCGTTTCCACACCATCCATATCCGGCATCATATGATCCAGGAACACTATGTCAAACTTCTGCTCTCTTAAAAGCTGAATGCACGCCCTTCCGCTCTCCGCTTCGCTTACCTGTATTCCGGTGCTTTTGACAAGACTTCTGAATACTTTCAGGTTCATTCGATAGTCATCCACCACCAGAACCCTTGCCTTAGCAGCCGTAAAATGTACCCTGGCATCCTGTGCAAGTTCCGCCTCTTTAAACTTCTTACGCAAATCACCTATGGGCGTTTCGTCCACAATCTTTTGCTTGAGTGAAAAGGAAAACTCACTTCCCTTTTCATAGGTACTTTGAATCTGCAATTCACTGCCCATCAACTGCAAAAACTGTTGCGCAATCGTCATACCGAGACCGGTACCTTCCACATTCTTGTTGCGCTTGGTATCAAATCTTTCAAATTCATCATATAACTTATCAATATCTTCTTCACGGATTCCAATGCCTGTATCTTTCACTGTAAAATGAAGTACCGACAAATCATCCTTCTTTTCCCCGGTTACTTTCAAAGTCACCTTGCCTTGGTTCGTGTATTTTACAGCATTGCTTAAAAGATTCAAAAGCACCTGACGGATACGCTGTTCGTCACCGCAATACTTACTAGGAATCTCAGGGGAAATATCAAATTCCAGTTCCAGATTCTTTTCTTTGGCTTTGATGCTTGTCATATTGTAAATATCATTGATTAAGCTACTGATTTCATAATCATTCTCAATAATTTCCATCATACCGGACTCAATTTTAGAGGAATCCAGAATTTCATTAATAATATTTAAAAGTACTTCCGACGAGTCCCTGACATCCTTGGCATACTTCTGTATGGGCGGTTCCGTACTTTCTCGCATAATCATTTCATTCATACCGAAAATAGCGTTAATCGGCGTACGGATTTCATGTGACATTCTGGCAAGAAATTTGGATTTTGCCTGGTTTGCCCGCTCCGCTTCCTCCTTCGCCTTCTCCAACTCCGACGTCAGTCTTGCACGCTCAATACTACCGCTTACAATGGTGAAAATACTACTGCAAACCGACATAAAAGCAATATAAATCAAGCATCTCGGAAGAACAAAAAACAACATCAGCGTAAGCCATGGATTGGGATTTACTTGCGTTAAAATGAAAACTCCGTCCTGCGAATGTTGTGCCAAACTTCCTGAAGTGAGTAACGCCATATTCGCATCGCAAAGACCGAAGAAATATCCGCAATATACAATTATCACCGTACTCAATGTCGTCATTATATATACAAAACGCAGTACCCGCTTCGAAGAATATAAAGTCGCATATAGGAACGGCAAAAGCGTCACCAAAATCGCATGATATGTAATGAACACACCCGCAATGGTAAAGACGTAAATACTACCGCTAAGAATAATGTACTTCTTAATTTTATTAGACGGCGACATACATTTGGAAACAATTACGGACGCAATATATATCACCATAGAAGGTACATAACCTTTGAACATCAAATCCTGCTGTACCACGAAAATATCCAATAAGTTTAAAACAAATGCCGTGGTATACACACACATAGTAACGGTAAAACATTTCATTACGTAGTTATTGGCAATATATTCCTGGTCATTTATATATAGCGCTATATCATCTTTCTCTTTCGTAACTTCACCCATCAGAAAGTCGTCCCCTTCTTACAAAGCTTACATTTACTTTATCTGTTATTCAATGCAATAAATTGTACATTTTTCTTAATATTATATTTTACTTCTAATATGTAACCTTCGTCAATATTTGATAGTTTGATTTTAAAAATAAAAAAAGAGAAATCCGAAGATTTCCCTTAACTGACCATACCGCCAATTGTCCCTGCCCCTGCACAAATTGCTAAAGTTGTAAAAAAGTTTCCTGCAAAATCCTGAAACCCATGATTGCAAATCAAACTTACAATGACCAATACCGCAAAATACAGAACTCCTACTCCAAGCCCAACTAAATACTTTTTCACTTTCTTTTTCTTCCCCATAAAAAATCCCGCCAGGAAATTTACCGCAATATAAACAGCAATAATTGCAATATCTACAACCTTTTCACCTAAATGAAACTGATATACTAAAAAAGCTAGCAAAAGCAACATCAAAGCAGTTATGATATATGTTGCAAGCAATGTAAAAAGCCACAAAGGCGCTTCATTTCTGATATGATTCCAAGCATTTTTCTTTTCCATCCTTTATTCTCCCTTATAAAAGTAAGCATTGTTTCCTGTTTTAAAATATGCTAAGCAAATAACAAATATGTACTACTTTTTAATCTTGTTGGTCAATTTGAATCACATTTTTAGGATATTTTTTCATATACTAATAACCGGCAAAGATTTCTCTTTTCACACATTTTTAACGCTTTAAACTTGACAGAACACCATATATTTTGTATATTTCATCTTAACGGTCTGCGGAACTTTTCGCAGATTGAATATTTTTTATGTAAGAAAAGGAGTAACAAATCTTGGACCCAGCGAGTCTGATTTTAACAGCAGAGCCGGCGGTAATTAGCCCGGCAATCATTTTTCAAATCGTAGTTTTAATTCTTCTTATTGTTCTTTCGGCATTTTTCTCTTCAGCTGAAACTGCATTTTCTTCCGCAAACCGAATTAAAATGCGTTCTTTGGCCGATGAAGGAAATAAAACTGCCGCCCTTGTAATCAAGATTCTCGACAGCTACAGCAAATTGCTCAGTGCAATTCTTATCGGTAATAATGTCGTGAACTTATCGGCATCTTCCCTTGCTACCACAATTGCCATTGCATTAAGTAAGCCGTTAGGCCTGAAAGAAGCTCTTATGACAGGTCTTGCAACCGGTATTTTGACCGTTGTTGTATTATTGGGCGGAGAAATTGTTCCGAAAACATGGGCAAATTTAAATGCCGATAAAATTGTTTTGGTATATGCGCCTATTATGCGTTTTTTAATGGTAGTATTAACGCCGGTAATTTTTATCGTAGATAAAATTTCAACAGCAATTTTAAAACTGTTCCGCATTGACCCCAACAAGAAAAACTCAACCATGACAGAGAACGAATTAAGAAGTTACGTAGATGTCAGTCATGAAGACGGCGTTATTGAAGAAGAAGAAAAAGAAATGATTTACAATGTGTTCGATTTCGGCGATTCCCTTGCAAAAGACATTATGATTCCCCGAATCGATATGGTATCAGTAGAAGATACTGCTACCCACAAAGAAGTAATGGAACTGTTCCGTGAAAATATGTACACAAGACTTCCGGTTTACCACGACTCCACCGACAACATCATTGGTATCATTAATATTAAAGACTTCCTTTTTGTGAAGGATCCCGAGAAGTTTGCAATCAAAGATATTATGCGTGACGCATATTATACATACGAATATAAGAAAACTTCCGACTTGATGATGGAAATGCGTAAATCTTCTTCCAATATTGCACTTGTATTAAATGAGTACGGCTCTACCGAAGGTATGATTACCTTAGAAGACCTTCTCGAAGAAATCGTTGGTGAAATCCGCGATGAATATGATGAAGATGAAGAAACATTAATCCAGGACTTAGGTGATAATACTTATGTAGTACCCGGTGGAATGAAGTTAGATGATATTAACAATTCTATCGATACGAATTTCACAAGTGAAGACTATGATTCTATCGGCGGTTTAATTATCGAAAAGCTCGATAAACTTCCGGAAGAAGGCGAAACCGTCACTTTAGAAGACGGTTCACAACTTACCGTTAAGACTGTAAACCAGAACCGAATCGAAGAAGTTTTAATGAAACTCCCTACTGTTACCGAAGAAACCGGCGAAGAAGAAGTTTCCGAAGATAAAAAAGAAGATTAATACATTTTTTATATGTTTTTAACAACAAACGCCCACGCTATCGTACATTCGATAATGTGGGCGCTTTTATGTTTATTACATTATGCTAATTTTATTTATACTAATTTCATTCTGTCATCACATAATTCTTTACATTACAACTCATTGTACATCTGCCTGCTTACGTAATAATTTACGAAAAGTAATAAAGAAGGTAATCGTAGTTACCAGCCCGGCAATCATATCGCTAATCGGTTCTGCCATAAACACCGCAAATACTTTATTTTCCATAAACAACGGCAGTATAAATATCAAAGGAATCAGCAGAATTATTTTACGAAGACATGCCATAATCAAACTGATTTTCGCCTGCCCAAGCGCCATAAAACTCTGCTGGCAGGAGGTTTGAAATCCCATGGCAAAAATACCTGCCATATAAATTCTCATGGCCCATCCCGTATATTTCACCAGTTCCGCATCATCCGAGAAAATTCCCGCAAACATTTCAGGCACAATCATAATCAACAGCCAAAAAGCTATGGCATAAATCACGCAGGCAAGAAACTGTGATAAAAACGCCTTTTTGACGCGGTCTTTTTTTCCTGCACCATAATTATAGCTGATAATAGGCTGACCGCCCTGGCAGATCCCCTGTAAAGGCATCAGAATCAAAGATGCAACACTTGTAAGAATCGTCATAGCCCCTACTGCCAAATCCCCGCCAAACTTAGAAAGACTTGTCGTAAAACTGATGGATAAAAGACTTTCCGTTGACATCATCACAAAAGTAGAAACACCCAGTGCAAGACAAGGTCCAAAAATCTTTGGTTCCAATCTCATATTTTCAACTCTCAAACGCAAAATTGTCTTTTTGCCGGCAAGAAAACAAAGTACCCACACCGCGCCTACTGCTTGACTAAGTACTGTTGCAAGCGCGGCTCCTTTCACACCCATTTGCAATGCAAAGATAAAAATCGGGTCTAGAATTATATTAATAATTGCTCCAATCATAGTCGTCAGCATACTGACCTTTGCAAACCCCTGCGTTGTTATAAAAGTGTTCATTCCCAATACTATCAACACAAAAACACTGCCAAGGATATAGATTCTTGCATAATCCACGGCATAGGGCAACGTAACATCACTTGCGCCGAAAAATGTAAGCATTTCAGGCGCAAAAATGTAAAATACAATAGTTAAAAAGATTGAAAAGATAAGCAATAGCGAAAAACAGTTTCCCATTATCTTTTCTGCTTTTTCGTTGTCTTTTTTTCCCATAGCGATAGCAGCCAAAGGTGCTCCGCCGGCACCGGCTAACATTGCAAATGCATTCATTAGCATAATTATTGCCATAAACAAGCCAACACCCGTCAGTGCCGAAGCACCAACCTCCGGAATATGCCCAATATAAATACGATCCACAATGTTATAAAGTAAATTTACCACCTGCGCCACTACCGCAGGAATTGCTAATTTAGCCAAAAGTTTCGGTACGCTTCCGTTTCCCATATCATATTTACTCTTTTTTGTATCCATTCTTTTATCCTTTTCCTGTCAAATTATGACTATATTTCAAATAATCGAAACTATTCCGAACACGATTCACAAAATCGCACCTTTGGCGCCGAATCGTTACAAACAATCTATGATAATTTTAAATCCATCTGATATTTTATTCAATGTAAACCTACAAAAAACACACTTTATTCACGAAAAAAGAGCCTTATCACGGGATAAGACTCTTATCTAACTTATCTTTTATTCTTCCACAAGTCTGGGTAAAATATCTTTACATTTACCATAAAGGACATAATCCGCATATCGGTCCGTAAAATGTTCTTCCTCATTAATCAGAATCAACTTATTTCCGGTATAATGTCCTGTAGAATAACGCACCTTGGAACCATACAGATTCGTTCCCAGTACCAATACCAAATCTGCATTTGCGCACGCAATCGCAGCTTCTGTCATACGATCGTTACGCACACTCTCCCCAAACAATCTAAGTCCGGGACGCAGTGCCACTTTACAATCATCACACACCGGAACCCCCTTAGCGTTTAATATGTATTCCAGAGAAAAATTCTTTTTACACAAAGGACAATAGTTATTGTAAATCGTTCCCTGAAACTCAATTACATTACGAAGTCCGCTTCTGTATTCCAATCCACAGATATTCAAGCTGATAGTCGCACGTAACTTGTCCATATCCTGCAACTTCTTAAGTGCAGCATAGGTCTCGCTGGGTTCCGGAATCGTACTGATTACTTCTTTCTTATAGAAGTTATAAAACTTCTCCTTTTTGGTCGCATAAACACCTGCCGACAACAATTCTTCCGGACTGTCCCCGTACTCTTTCTCGATTCGACACAAGTGGTCAAGGTCCCAAAAATCGATACCGCCACTTTCCACAAGCGTTCCCAAACCTGTTACACATACTATGTTATTCGCCTGTGAAATCAATGTTTTTACATGATTTAAAACCGCCTCTTCCATTTTTCTCATAAGCATCCACCCCTAATAGATGTTTTATAATTTCATTTTAGAAGTGAATACAAGAAAAGTCAAGTCCGGCAAGGGAATTCTTTATTTTCTTGATGCATGGCAGGTAAAATAAATCAGCTGATATTTCGAAGCAATTTCAGTCAAAACCTTCTGCGCCCCTTCCAAGGATTCCCGGTCCAAATTCACAAAGGGATCATCCAGTACAACAAAGGGCGTTTCTTTCTCAAACAAAGCATCTATTAATGCAAATCGTGTACACAATTCCATTGCCTCTCGCATACCTTTACTGAAATATGCAATATCACGTTTGGAACCACCCTCGTCCGTTTTAACCGAAAGTTTCAAATCCACCTCAGAATGCTCAAATCTGCTTTCATTGATTAAGGTTGCATACTTTGCAAAACCTTCATTGATCTTCTTAAGATAACGGGACGAAAACTCGGTCTGCGCTGTTTTAAGGTACTTTAAGGTCTTCTCAAGAAGTTTATATTTCGACAGACATTCTGCCAGCGTTTCTTCTAAATCCTCCTTCTCCCTTTCCCACTTTTCACACTCTTCCATAAGTTCTGCATACTTTGAAACCGTAGCACTCATCTGTCTGAAATGTTCTTCCTTCGCAAGAATTTCGCGTTCTAATTCCGCCTCCTGCTGTTGTAATTTCTCTATCGAACAAATCTGCTCTGTAGGAATCACTTCTATTCGCTCCGTCTGCTCAAGTTGGCGGCACTTTTGGGCATATTGCTCGCATACATTAATATACTCATTTCGTTTCTGAACAATTTCCTTCAACAGATATTCCTCTACATCAGTGGTATCTTTATAAAATCTTCTGAAAAACAGTATCAATTCTTCTTTCAGCAACGCCTTTTCCTTTAACTGTTTTTCTTCTTCCTGCTTTACCTGCTGTTTTCTTGCCTCCTGCGTATTTAATTCCATCAACGTGATACGTATTCTGTTCATCAGGAAAGGGATTTCTTCCTCACTCTTCATTGGAAATGCTTGAAGATACATTCGTACGGATTTTTTACCGTTTTCAACTGCCTTACTTAAAAGTTCATATTCTTCTTCCGCCTGCATTAATTCTTCGTTATCATCCGTTGCATTATAGTAAGCGGCCTTTGCCTTCATACCGAAAGTAATGGCTAATACCATAGCAACCAAAGTAATTCCCAACGCAAACAAACCATAGATTCCCACGGTAAAATACAGTGCTACGGCAAGGGCCGCGGAAAGAACAGCCACTACAACAGAAATTCGTTGTTTGACTTTGTAAGAATCCGTTTTCTCATTTAAATAGCTGTTTTTCTCTTCTTCGCGAATTCTGACAGACTGCAATTGCAATTCCTGCTTTTCAAGAAGATTCTCTTTTTCTTTTACCTGATTCCACTTCTGTTCACAGGCGTCCAATTCCTCTTCCGTCATGGTGTTACGTTCCAAAATCTTAACCAGTTCCGGGTACTTATATCCGTAATTTTCCTCCGTAATTCTAACCTCGGAATTTCGGTACACGTACAGCATATTGCGATACTGTTCCAGTTCTTCCTCGGTAGGTACGCCGTTAGCAAAATAGTCTTCCAATACACTTTTCACACGCGCAAGTCCGTCTTTTTCTTCACTAAGCGCCTTGTAGTGCTTTGCTTTCTCCTGTCTGGCTGCCTGCTCACCGGCCCGGCGCATTTGCACTTTTAGACCATCTTTCTTCGCTTTTAACTCCCGGATATCCGCATAACATTGTTGTACTTTTACCCGCCAATCATCCAATGTGGCACCGGTCTGTTTCGCATCCGCAATTCGTCGATTTAATCCGGCAATCTCCTCCGTTACTTCAGCAATTTTACCCTTGTTTCCGGTTTTCTTATAAATCTTCATTTCTTCTTCCAGGCGTGCACAAGCCTTCTCATAGCAATCCAAATCATCACCGCTTGCCATAAGACCGCTCATTTTGGTTGCCACACTGTCTGTCATACTGACGGCATATTCACCCTGCTTCATGTAAATACTCTGCTCAAAAGCAATTCTGTCTATGCCAAAAATTTCTTCCCCGAGTTTCTCACTGTAGGCAGTACTTTCCAAGCCTGTATTTACATCATAAAGAACAAAAGTATCTTCCTTATCCTTGCCTGCGAAAAAGCGTTCCACACGATACACAATACCATCCGCTTCAAAGACTAAATTACCACCGTAAGGACCGCCATTCCACGGCTCATACTTTTTACGCTCATTCTCATCAAGACTTCGTTTGGTACTTTTATCCAATCCAAAAAACATAGCCTTCAAAAAAACAGCAAGAGTAGTTTTTCCCCATCCGTTATTTTCTAAAATAACATTCAAACCATCTGTAAAATCATAGGAAAACTGGTGCAAGCCACCAAAATTCTCTATATAACAGGAAATTAATTTCATACGCCCAAATCCTCCCCTGACAAAGCGCGAATACCCAAAAGAATCATCTGTTCCTTTTCACTTTCCTCTTCTTTCGCATTCATCACAGTACGCACAAATTCGCCTTTTAATGAAATCATATTCTCATACGATTTATAATCAATGGACAGACGTGATTCATCCTTCCATTTTAAAAAATAAAATCGCCCTTCCATAGCCTGGTCAAAATATGTAAAATCCTTCTCCGTATCTACCGTATAATGTCCGGTCAACACAATCTTGACCATATCCTTGGACAGAATATTTGCAACTTCTTTATCTACCGCCCGCAAAATATCCGTAGCCGTTTCCTGCCCTGTAATATCCACTCTGATTTCATGAAGAATACGTGACGCCATCGGCACAAATCGACTGTCCACTTTGCCGTCCTTTACTTCCAGCATAACAACGCCCTTCTCACCACACTCATCAAAACCGCGTCCTTCCGGGCATCCACTGTAACAGTATTCACCCCTGTCATCTAATTTCTCTTTCTTATAAGAATGAATGTGTCCCAATGCAAGATAATCTATATTGCGATTCTTTAACGCCGGTAAGGCAACTAAACTCGCATCATCCTTTACATTACTCCGCACTTCCTGCCCGTGAAGCATTACAATATTGGTACGGTCCGGTTCGGTCATCAATGCCGCATAATTCGCATCATCCTCCATTGTTTCCTTGCCCCAGACAGATACCTTTCCATACTGATGCTCTACCCAGTCTGTCCCAAAACATTTAAAGTTTTCAGGCATAGTACGACCTTCCATAAAATTGGTTTTCCAGTCATGATTTCCACGCAAATACAAAAAATCAATCTCCGGATTGGCCACAATCATATCCCACACTAAATTTCTTGCTTTGGCCGCAATATTCTTCGTATCAAAAAGATCGCCTGCAATCAAAACAGCCGTCACTTCTTCTTTCTTCGCCAGCTGAACAATACGCTCAAAGGTTAGTAAAATTTCATTCCTGCGCTCTTTCGCTTTTTCTTTTCCTATATTGCTTTCCAATTTAGAATCCAGATGCAAATCCGCACAATGTATAAACTTCATATTAAAGTCCTTTCGTATGAAAAAATTCCGATTGATTTTTTGACAATTTTAATACTTTTGTTATTACTTTTTGCACTATTTTCTATTCCTTTTTTACAACTTATATAGTAAAATGGAATAGACTTGTAATTTACACTTATTTTAGCATAATAACAATAAAGTGTAAAGAACGTATGTTCTGTTTGAACTATTATATAAAACCCATTTACTCAGAAAGGAGGTTGCTTTTATGCAATCCAAAAAGCTACTTGCTCTTCTGCTTGCAAGCGTTATGGCATTTTCACTTTTTGCCTGCAACACACCTGCAGAAGACGTTACTTCCGAAGCCGATTCCCAAGCTTCAGAAGATGTTTCCGAAGAAACTTCCGATAACGGAGTTATTGAAGGTTTCGGTAATAACTTAGTTGACGGTACAAACATCATCGACGATCATTTCGACGATAATACCAAAGGCGAGTGGGGTGTTTACTCCAACGGCGGTACCTTTGATCTCTACGCTGAAAACGGCGAAATGGTAGTTGATATTAAACATGCAGGCGGAATGGAATATGCGGTACAGATTTTCCGCGACGGCTACTGCCTGAATATGGGTTGCGTTTATACGGTATCTTTCGATATCTATTCTGATATCGAACGTGATATTGAATGGCGTTTCCAGATTAACGGCGGTGATTTCCATCCCTACTATCTTGAAACAGGAAGACGCATCGGTCCCGACAAGCAGACAATCACTGCAGAATTCACAATGGAAGAAGCAAGCGATCCTGCACCCAGACTTTGTTTCAATTTAGGCGAACAGGGTGATTTGGATACAACCGTTGCCCACAAAGTTTACATTGATAATTTCGTACTTACTATTAAAGATGCTTCTAACGCAATGGCATTGGAACCCCTTCCTACTCCTATTCCTGTTAAAGTAAATCAGGTAGGATACAAGCCTGCTGACGAAAAGATTTTAATTTGTAAGTATGATCCCGAAATTACCGACTACACCATCGTTGATACAAATAACAACGTTGTATACTCCGGTAAGCTTACAACCGATTTTGCAAATTCCAAATCCGGTGACGGTGCTCAGGTAAAAGGTGATTTCTCCGATTTTACCACTCCCGGTACATACAAAGTAATTGTTGACGGTGTTGGTGAATCTTATGAATTTACTATTGCAGACGATATTTATGATGACCTTTACAAAGATGTAGTGCGTATGCTCTATCTCCAGAGATGCGGTTGCGCATTAGACGAATCACTTGCAGGCGACTTTGCACATGCAGAATGTCATATGCAGGAAACTACCGTTTACGGAACCGGCGAAGTAATTGATGTAACCGGCGGTTGGCATGATGCCGGCGACTACGGCCGTTACGTATCTCCCGGTGCTAAAACTGTAATGGACTTGTTCATTACCTACCAGGATAGTGAAGGTGCAAGAGGCGATGATTTAGACATTCCAGAAAGCGGAAACGGTGTTCCTGACCTTCTTGATGAAGCAAGATATGAATTGGAATGGATGCTTAAAATGCAGGCTTCAAACGGCGGTGTATACCACAAGGTAACTTGTGCAAACTTCCCCGAAACCGTGGAAGCAACCGCAGAAACAGCTCCCTTGCTCGTATCTCCCGTTTCTCCTACTGCTACCGGCGACTTTGCCGCAGTAATGGCTCGTGCATCTTCTATCTATGCAGAATATGATGCTGAATTTGCCGCAACTTGTAAGGACGCAGCTGTAAAAGCTTACAAGTACTTAATTGACAACGAAGAAACCTTAACAGGTTTTGTAAATCCCGAAGAAATCGTAACCGGTGAATATCCCGACGGTAAGTTCTACGATGAAATCTTCTGGGCTGCTATGGAACTTTATCTTGCAACAGGCGATACCGCATATCTTGATAAAGCCAAAGCTATGTATGAAGAAAATAACATTAAAGGTTTAGGTTGGGCAGACATCGGATACTATGGTATGTACTCTTACCTTACCGCCGATGAATCTTTACAGACTGATGCAGAACTTGCACAGAAATTCATCGATAAAATTGTTGCTGAATGTGATGAAAACATCAAGACAGCAGAAAAAGATGCATATTACATTTGCTTGGAAAGAAGCTATCCTTGGGGAAGTAACATGACAGTTGCAAACCACGGTATTCTCTACCATATGGCAGCTAAGTTTACCGGCGATGCCAAATATGCATCTTATGCACAGCATCAGTTAGATTACTTACTTGGTGCCAATCCTTTAGGTTACTGCTACGTAACCGGTTACGGAAGCTGGTCTCCTGAACATACACACCACAGACCTTCACAGGTTCTCGGACAGACAATGCCCGGTATGTTGGTAGGCGGTCCTAACACCAATGCTGACGACCCTTATGCAAAGGCTGTTTTATCAAGCTCAACCGGTGGTATGTGCTACGTAGACAACGACAGTTGCTACTCAACCAATGAAATTACAATTTATTGGAATTCACCTTTGATTTACCTGCTTTCACAGGCAAAATAAAGAATAAAAGAAATGTATGTAGAGCGCCGTATGAAAATGCGGCGCTTTAAGTTTGCGCGTAACTCTACTCAAACTCGCTTGCAATGTTGGGCATAGTGAATGCGCATACAAACTCTCATCTCTAAATCGGATAAATATCCCAGCCGGGATAAAAGGTTCTTACAATGCCTTGGGCAATGGCCCAGGCAATTTCCATAAAACGCCTGTCAAATAACTCATTGTCGTTATCCGTATTAATGAAACCGACTTCTACCAGCACCGCCGGCATCTGCGTCCGATTCAATACGACCAAATTCGGTCTTTCATTCACACCGAGATTAATAAAACCTACGCGTTCCAACTCCCGATTGATATTCACAGCCATTTCATATGCCGGACTCTGGTTATTATAAACCAGCGTTTCCACACCGCTATACTGATTCGGATAGACACTGGAATTACGATGTATGGAAACAAAAAAATCACCGCCCAAGTTATTGGCTTCCTGCGCCTTTTGGTAAGGTGATTCATAAACATCATCCGTTCGGGTGTAATACACGTTAAAACCCTTATCTTCAAGAATTTCGCCTACTGCCAATGTCAAGGCCAAGGCATCGTCCTTCTCTCTTCTCCCGCCGTATACCGCGCCGGGATTGGCACCACCGTGGCCTGCGTCCAAAATAATGGTTTCCGCCATAATGCTCTCCTTATGATTCTTTTATATATTTTATTCATAAAAGAATAAAGACGTGAATATATACACATATTTTTAATAATCACATAAAAATACCCTCCTTACCGCATTGACGGCAAGAAGGGCGTCTATCACTTTTACTCTTTAAATTACATATTTACGTTCAAAATCTTCTACCGGAATCGGTTTGTCATATAAGAATCCCTGCATGGAATCGCATCCGAATTCATATACAATCTTCTCCTCTTCCTTGGTCTCAATACCTTCACAGACAATTTCCAAATCAATTTCATTCAGAATGGAAATCAATCCTTTGATGATGTTTTTACCTCGATTGTTGCCCAAACTGTTCTTAATAAAACCTTTATCCAATTTAATAATATCAACAGGTAAAATACCAATCAAATTAAGTGAAGAATATCCTGCACCGAAGTCATCCACGCTGACGCGGAAACCACGTTCACGAAGTTTCTCAATTTTCTTAATGATAAGCTGTGCTTCTTCAAAGAATACAGACTCTGTTACTTCAAACTCAATATATTCCGGTGAAATATTGTAGGAATCAAATTCCTCAATAATATCGTTTACAAGATTATCATAATAAAAATGCAACTTACTTAAGTTAATGGATACTCTCTTGGGTGTTTTGCCTTCATCCAACCATTTGCGGATCTTCGCAAAAACATAACGCATTACATACCAGTCAAGTTCCAGAATTTTACCACTGTTCTCCAGTACGGAGATAAAAAGTGCCGGCGGAATAATATTGCCGTCCTCATCTTTCAATCTTGTAAGTGCCTCCGCACCTACTACGGCATTTTCACTAACACTGACTTTAGGCTGGAAATATACCAGAATAGACTTATCTTCCAAAGCTTTATCAAAGATGGGAATAATCTTAGCATCCCCTTCTTTGGTCTCCTCAATCTTACGGTTATAGCGGGCACAGGGCACATTATAATTACCCTTTACACTACGTCTGGCTACATTTGCCTTATCGATTGCAGAAGCAATATTCTCGTATCTGCTTTCAATTACATGAACACCGGTATTCAGATGCAGGGAAGCTTTCGGAAACTCATTTTTATGCTTTGCAACAAAGTCATCCTGTATTACTTTTAATTTCTCTTCAAACTCTTCCCAAGTCAACTGACCGATATTAAATAAACTGACAATATGGTCTGAATACGGACGGCATGCGACCATATAACCATCCTGCATCACACAAATTTCCGCCAACTGCTGAATCAGACGGTCTCCTGCTTCATAGCCGTATAAACGGTTTATGTACTTAAATTTAGTGATGTCTGTAGAGATTACCACCATAGTATCCTCAGCATCACTCTCTTTCAATTTGTCGGTTGCAACATTTAAAAAATCATTAAACAGCAACAAACCGGTTAATTTGTCTCTTTCCATCCTGTCCTCCAACTCAAGTCTCAACATAAGCACGTCAAAAAAATCCCCTTACATATAAGATACCATAACCCCGTTATGTAGTCTATCGTAAACTTTGACAATCAAGCTTTTTTCTTTTGTGCAAAATGCACAAAAATCCAGCAGATTACAGTTGGATTTTGCTGATTTTATCAATTTTTTGTAGTTTTATATCGCAAACAAGGGAACAAAAATAATCGTTACTTTCCATACGGATTGTTTTACACAAAGCAACTTTCTTGCCATCTTCCAGGATACATTCATTAACTAAATCCACGCCGAAACTTCGCAAGTCCTGCCCCATTCCTTTGCCGGTATATTTGATATAAGCTTCCTTTCCCGTCCACATTTTATAAAAGCAATTAGCTTTCTCTGCCGGATCTGAAATTGCCTCTATTACAGCAATCTCACTCTCATGATAAAAGCGTTTCACCACCTTCTCCTGATAACCGCGGCGCTCCTGCACATCAATGCCTACTTCACTATTTGAGATGGCTAATACCGCCATATTTCCTGAATGCGACAAGCTAAAATATATACCGGGATAATCAATCAAATACGGCTTTCCCTGTGGGCCATAACCATAGTGAATGATATATCGTCCTTCCTCGTCCTTTGGTATGGCATAACTTGGATTACACTTATTGTTGCCGTCCCGCCCGTTTACCTCTTCATTCGCCCGTAAATCGGCCAAATAGCCCTCTAAACCTCTTTCCAGAAGAAGTCCGGCACCTAGCCCTCTGATGCGGTCTGCGGACATTTTATAAGCACCTATTTTCTCTGCCCGTTCCTGATGCAATATATTCACTTTTTTATTATAAAAGTCTTCTGGACCGGCAAGGTCCGCAAGGTAAATATTCAGCATACACATCTCCCGTTTTACATTTTACATAGCAACCAATGTATAACTCGGCAAACAATATATTATATCCCAAACGTTCATTACATTGTATGAAAAGAATCCTCCCGCAACAAACGAGAGGATTCCATCAGAGTTTCTTACAACTCGCTCTTTTATTCTTCTGTTTCTTCTGCAGGAAGATCAATCTTGATGCAAAGTTCTTCCAACTGCTTAGGATCTACCACATTAGGCGCTTCTGACATAAGACAGGAAGCATCTTTTACCTTCGGGAAGGCCATTACGTCACGGATAGACTCAGCTTTTACCATAAGCATAATCATACGGTCAAGGCCGTAAGCCAAACCTGCATGAGGGGGTACACCGTACTTGAATGCATCCAAAAGGAAACCAAACTGGCTGTGTGCCTGCTCCGGTGTAAATCCAAGCATTTCGAACATCTTGCTCTGGATATCACCCTGATGGATACGCACGCTACCGCCACCAAGCTCTGTACCGTTTAATACGATGTCATAAGCCTTAGCACGTACACGTCCGGGGTCGCTGTCAAGGTAAGGAATATCCTCGTCCATAGGCATTGTAAACGGGTGATGAACCGCTACGAAACGCTTCTCTTCCTCATCCCACTCAAGAAGAGGGAATTCGGTTACCCAAAGGAAGTTGTATTTACTGTTATCAATCAATTCCATAGTCTTGGCAAGTTCCAGACGAAGTGCGCCCAAAACATCCCAAACCACTTTATTCTTGTCTGCCGCAAACAAAAGCAAGTCGCCGGGCTGTCCGTCCATCGCTTCTACCAATTTGGCAAGCTCTTCTTCTGTCATAAACTTGGCAAAAGATGACTTATAGGTACCGTCTTCGTTGATTGCAAGGTAAGCAAGACCCTTCGCACCGTAACCCTTTGCAAACTCTACAAGGGCATCAATTTTTTTACGAGGCATTCCTGCCTGACCCTTGGCATTCAAACCGCGTACGGAACCGCCATTTTCAAGGGCACCTGTGAATACACTGAAACCACAGCCTGCAACTACATCGGATACATTCTGTAACTCCATACCGAAACGTGTATCAGGCTTGTCTGAACCGAAACGGTCCATAGCATCCTGCCAGGTAATTCTGGGCAAAGGAAGGCTTACTTCCACGCCGATGGTATCTTCAAAGACTTTCTTTAAAAGTCTCTCATTTACATCTAAAACATCTTCTACATCCACGAAAGACAATTCCATATCCACCTGGGTGAATTCAGGCTGTCTGTCCGCACGTAAGTCTTCGTCACGGAAACACTTTGCAATCTGGAAATAACGGTCATAACCTGAACACATCAACAACTGCTTGTAAAGCTGAGGTGACTGAGGCAATGCATAAAAGTTTCCGGGATGCACACGGCTGGGAACAAGATAGTCTCTTGCGCCTTCCGGTGTAGACTTCATAAGAATCGGTGTTTCAATCTCAAGGAATCCTTCATCTGCAAGGAAGTTACGGATCTTATTTACCACTTCACTACGCATAATGATATTGCCCTGTAGGTCAGGTCTTCTTAAGTCAAGGTATCTGTGCTTTAAGCGCAACTCTTCCTTGGTCTTAGAGTTTGCTTCGATGGGGAAAGGCGGTGTTTCTGCCTCTGATAAAATACGAAGTCCTGTTGCGCGTACTTCAATCGTACCGGTCTTTAAGTTTTCGTTTGCCGCGCCGCCACGTTTTACAACCTTACCGGTTACCGCAACAACGAATTCACTACGAAGTTTCTCTGCCTTTTCGAAATCTTCCGCATTTACGAAATCTCCGTTTTCGCCCTGTTCAAAAATAATCTGTAAAAGACCGCTTCTGTCTCTTAAGTCTGTAAAAATAATTCCGCCTTTGTTTCTGCTCTTCTGCACCCATCCCATTACGGTAATTACCTGTCCAAGGTTCGCTTCGCTTACCTCAGTACAACGATGGGTTCTTTTTAAGCCTTTCATTGATTCAGCCATTTTTCTTCTCCTTCAACTGCTCACGTCAGTTCATTGTTTTTATTCTTTCTTCGAATGCAGTTTTGCATATCGCCCTGCACATAATTTCGTTTTACATTAGTTCTTCAGTGCTTCTCTGTAGAAGTCCTTAAATTCGGTATAACCGTCTTTCATAAGCTGTTCCTTCTGGAACTTCTTATTCTTGTTCATCTTGGCTACCAGAACGATTTTACCTTCTTCACGAAGTGCCTGGGCTTCTGCGATGATTTCACCGGTTCTTGCCGCATCCATTCCCTTCTCTAAAAGAAAGGCAATTTTATTGTCAGCGTTGGGAACCTTAAATCCTCTTTCTAAAAGAATGGTGATAATTCTTTCAAAACCGATTGAGAAACCGCATGCCGGAGTATCGTTTCCGGTAAACTTACCGATCATCTTGTCATATCTTCCGCCACCTGCAACGCTGCAGTTTAATTCCTTCATTTCGATTTCGAAAATGGTACCGGTGTAGTAGCTCATACCACGTACAAGTGTGGGGTCAAACATAATTTCACAGTCTGCCTTCTTAGCAGCTTCCACGGTTGCAAAAATCTCCGCAAGATTATCAGCCACACCTTCTTCCAGGCAATCGCCAAGTTCTTCTTTTAAGAAAGTAAGCTTGTCTTCCGCGGCATTCATTTTATCAAAGAGAGTCATGTACTTCTCAACGCATTCCGGTGCGAATTCACATCCCAAAAGTGCTTCCTTCACGCCATCGATACCAATCTTGTCCATTTTATCCAACTGGATAAATACCTGGTCGTAATCTTCCTCGGCAAAACCGCTGTAAGCAGCCATTGCTTTCAAAATACGACGTTCGTTGATGTGTACCTTAAAATTCTCAAAGCCAAGCTTTCCGAGAAGGGTTGTGGTTGCAAGCACCAACTCAATTTCAGCTAAGTTGGAAGGCTCACCAAGGATATCAATATCACACTGCACAAACTGGCGGAAACGTCCCTTCTGGGGCCTGTCCGCACGCCATACGTTACCCATCTGTAATGCCTTAAAAGGCTGGTTTAAGTTTGCAGCATTATTTGCATAAAATCTTGCCAAAGGCACAGTCAAATCATAACGCAAACCACTGTCAACCAAGTCGTTTTCTTCCTTAGCAGCTTCAAGGTTTAACTTCTCGCCTCTTTTCAATACCTTAAAAATAAGCTTCTCGTTTTCGCCACCCTGCTTACTGCAAAGGTTCTCTATATGCTCCACGCAAGGGGTTTCAATGTGTGAAAAACCAAACTTTGCGTAAGTATTCTTGATTTCGTCCATTACATAGTCCCTGATTTGCATTTCTTCAGGAAGCATGTCCTTCATACCGGTAACCGGTTTCTTGATTAAACTCATGTTATTTCTCCTTAAATTTCTTAACTCGCGCATACCCTAATTTCACTTTATAAAATCAGTTTTCGCCGGCATTCTCCAAATGTCGGCTTTGCCTTAACTTGATGCATTGTATCCGCGCATAGTCTACCAAATATCAATTTTACACATTTTATGCGGAAATAACAAGGTTTTTATGCTTTTTTTGCGTAATATTTTCAGATATTCACGGAATAATCTTTTTTATAACCGTGGGCACCGAAAATCTGCCAGTTCCCAACACCTAAGCGTTGAAGAATGGCTTTTCTTTCATCTGCACACAGCCCGGGGTCCGTATCCACGGAAGTCATTAATATGGGCGCATACTGATTATACTCTGCCTGCTCCGGCGTCAGTCCCCGCAAATTAATATACACATCTCCCGTAAAAGCAATGTGATGTTTATAGTCAATCAACACGATCTCGCCGGGCAGATGCCCGCCTTTGCCTTCGTATACCTCAAAATGCAACTCCCCGAAATCAAAAAAACCAATCTGTGTCAAAGGCTCTGACATTTCTTCTTTATTTTCCCAAGGTACGATGATTTTAGAAGGGTTTACAGGCGCATAAGACGTTAAAATTTTACAAATATTAATATACGGCTTATGCAAGGGATTCTGCTCTCTGTAGCCACTGACGCCCTCATACTCGTTGCTTAGGCATGCAGCTGATTTATGACTTGTAATCACTTCATCAAACAGTGGTAAAAGTCCGCAATGATCCACATCCGCGTGAGTTAAAAGCACACGTTTTTTCATATGATCAAAGTTTGGAAGAATCTTATAAATCAGTTGCATCATTTCCTCTTGATAGCAGGCATAACCCGTATCCACAAACAATACTTCGCCCAGACTTTTTATCACCATAACGTTGCTTCCGCAAGGGGGCTCTATGATTGTAATATCCGTGTTGTCCGTTATTTGATGCTGCGTGATTCTCGGGATAAAATGCTCCCCCTTGGACGCAGCTAACAATTCCGCAAATTTGCTGATACTGTCAAAGGTACGATACGGCGACAGCCCCTGCTCATCCAGCGTTTGCATAGCAAGATTGACGTGTACCAGAAGTTCCTGCTTCACTTCTTCCGAAAGTCCCATCATTCCGGCAAGCCCTGCTACATAATTATGATAAAAAATGCTGTTGTCATAGACTTTTTCCGTGCTGTTATAATCGATTACGCGCACCTTACATAACTTCTTTGCCTCGTTTAAAAAGCGGGTTATTTTATCCGGTTCATCTACATACAGACCCATTTTAAAAAGCTGATAATCCGTTCCGTTTTCCTGGGAACTGATGTAAGAAATATTGAAATTAAAATCGTTAATAAGCATAAGAATTGCCGTTACGCTTCCCGGTTCGTCTTTCAACTTAAATTCCAGCAAAACGATACTGTTCTTCTCCTTATCGTTTTGTAAATAACCAATTTTTTCAAGCTCTGCATCCGCTTTTCTTAACTGCTCTTCACTACCTTCCGCATCAATAAATAAGGTATGAGAATCCACCGCCTTGTTATAACTTACGCGTGTAATGTTAATCCCTAAAGCCGAGAAACATTTACTCGCTTTTAAAAATGCACCGATATGATTTGGCATTGATGTTACATAGGTCTTTTTCATTACTGACACCTCCGTTTTTAACTATATTAATCATTTATAATATTATTTCATGAACACGAATCTTATATATCTGCGTTTTACTGTAAACATTGTATTTCCCCTATAAAAACAGAAAAACCCGTCTCAAAATTCTTTGAGACGAGTTCAAAACCCGCGGTACCACTCAAATTGCGAAACAGAAAATTTCGCCACTCACCGGACTCCATCAAGTCCTTTGCCTTCACGCAGCATTACGGGAAGAGTCTACTTGCAACTTTGCTTTCGGTCTTCCGACTCAGAAGTGATAGGTTCTTGAATTATTTCACCATTGGCTCGCACCAAACGCCAACTCTCTGAAGATTCCGTAATCCAACCGTCTTCGTCATAGTCTTTCTTCATTTGAATTATTTATTTTAACTGTAATATACGCTTGCGAAAATATTTTGTCAAGCAGCAAACAACTTAATAAAAAACCGCTATGTCGTATCTGATACCTCATAGCTGTTTCTTTTATTACTGCGGTCATTATTATTTCTGCACCAAATCATAACTCTCCGCTATCATTCTTTTTAACTCTTCCGTCGGAACCGTTCCGTCCAAAATCACGGTATTCCAGTGTTCCTTGTTCTGATGATATCCGGGTTTTACTGCCGGGTACAAAGAACGCCACACGTCCCTC
>JAGAQZ010000024.1 GCA_017622505.1 Lachnospiraceae bacterium | reverse complement strand
TGGTGAAGAAATATCTGTGTTCGGTTTTGAAGGTTTGAGAAAGAATCTTCGTAAGTAATCCTCAATAGCTCAGTCGGTAGAGCATTCGGCTGTTAACCGAAGTGTCGCAGGTTCGAGTCCTGCTTGGGGAGTTAGACGGGAAACCGTTTAGAAATCTGGCTCCGTGGTCAAGCGGTTAAGACATCGCCCTTTCACGGCGGTAACACGGGTTCGATTCCCGTCGGAGTCATTAAAACTGTTATAAATGCATATAATAGTTTTATAAATTAAATATGGCGCCATAGCCAAGCGGTAAGGCGTGGGTCTGCAACACCCTGATCACCAGTTCAAATCTGGTTGGCGCCTCTTTAAAACGATTAAATGGAGAGCATTTAATCGTTTTTTCTTATTAAAGTTAAATGATATACATTTATTTTGATTTTATACTATAATATATTGTGTGATAAAATGCAGAGTAGCTAAAAAATAATAATAAAATAGGGTGTAATATTGAAGTATAAAAAACATAATTATAATGAGAAACATAGTTATAACGGAAATCAAAATGTAATTCATAATGAATATGTATCTGTTCGATGTAAAAAATATTATTTTAAGAATAGATGGATTTTTACGGGGATTGCAATTGTTATTGTACTTGCTATTTCGGTGGGAAGTTTATATTTACAGCGACAGAAGACTGAAAAAGAATATGTAATTGCAGAAATTGTATATGTAATAGACGGTGATACCATAATTGCGTCGTGGAACGGAAAGGAACATAAAGTACACATGATTGGAATTGATGCGCCGGAAAGCGTTAGCGCGACAGAAGAAGAAAACACTGTTTATGGAGAATTGGCTTCCGAGTATACCAAAGCAAATTTGCATGAAGGTATGAAGATTTATTTGACGTTTGACATAGAAAGAACAGATATTTATGGCAGGACGTTGGCCTATATTTGGCTTGATAAAGATTTTGAGAATATGAATAATTTGTATCAAAACCAAATGGTTTCTGCGGGATATGCCATAGCTGTTAAATATGAGCCTAATATCTTGTATTGGCAAGTTTTAGAGGCATCTATGCTCGAGGCAATCACAAATAAGAGCGGTCTGTGGGATGAAGAACCTTTTTATGAAGAAAATAACTATACGTTATAGTGTATTACACTTTTTTCACAATTAATCATATTGATTTATCCTGGTGGGAACACTATAATGGATAATGATTTATTTTATCTAAAATTTATTTGATAAAAATCTTTTTATTAGTGATAAAAGAATTGTTTTATATAAAAATGTAATGAACAGGTGAGATATTAAATGGAAAATAATAATTACGAAAACAATAATCAAAGAAATCGTATGCCTGAGGAACCGAATAACCGAGGCGATAATCATAACCGCAACGGAAATAACGGACATAATAACGGCAACAACGGTGGCAGCAACCAGAGACCCGGTGGCGGTATGTGGACTGTTTTGTTTATCGGCAGCATTATTGCGTTTTTCATTTTTATGATGATACGTACCATGATGCCCCAAGATTTGAATGTAATCGAATACAGCGAATTTGTTCGTATGATTGATGCGGGCGAGGTTTCAGAAGTTGTAATCGGTGCAGACCGCATTACTATTGTGCCTGCTGAGAAAGAGGGAAGCGGTGTTTCGAATCCGTTCTTTCCCCAGTCTGTAAAATATTTATACACAGGTAAGGTGGAAGAGGATGATACTCTTACTGCGCGTCTTCTTGAGAATGATATTAAGGTTAGCGGTGAAATTCCCGATAATTCCGGTGAAGTGTGGTATTTTCTTTTGACAACGGTTTTGCCGATTGGTTTGATGGTGGTGTTAACAATCGTTTTATTCCGTAAAATGAGCAAAGGCGGCGGAATGGGCGGTTTTATGAACGTGGGCAAAAATAATGCCAAGGTATATGTTCAGAAGGAAACCGGTATTACCTTTAAAGACGTTGCGGGCGAGGACGAAGCGATTGAGTCATTGCAGGAAGTGGTGGACTTCCTTCATAATCCTGACCGCTATGTTAAAATCGGTGCGCGCCTGCCCAAGGGTGCTTTGCTGGTGGGACCTCCCGGTACCGGTAAAACATTGCTTGCCAAAGCGGTTGCGGGTGAAGCGAAAGTTCCCTTCTTCTCTTTGACAGGTTCTGACTTTGTGGAATTATACGTAGGTGTGGGTGCTTCCCGTGTGCGTGATTTGTTCCAGGAGGCGGAGAAAAACGCCCCTTGCATTATTTTTATTGATGAAATTGATGCCATCGGACGTAGCCGTGATTCAAAATACGGCGGTGGCAATGAAGAACGTGAGCAGACATTAAACCAGTTGCTTGCGGAGATGGATGGTTTTGATGGTAAGAAGGGTATTATTATTCTTGCAGCAACCAACCGCCCTGAGATTTTGGACAAAGCATTGCTTCGTCCGGGTCGTTTTGACAGAAGAATTATTGTAGAGAAGCCTGATTTAAAAGGTCGTGTGGAAATCCTTAAAGTGCATGCCAAAGATGTGCTTATGGATGAGACCGTGGATTTGGATGAAATTGCTTTGGCAACCAGCGGTGCCGTGGGTTCCGATCTTGCCAATATGATTAATGAGGCTGCGATTAATGCAGTAAAAGAAAAGCGTGAATTTGTAAGCCAGAAGGACTTGTTCAACGCGGTTGAAATCGTTCTTGTGGGTAAAGAAAAGAAAGATCGTATTTTAAGTGAGCAGGAACGTAAAATCGTATCTTACCACGAGGTTGGTCATGCATTGGTTAGTGCTTTGCAGAAGAATTCTGAGCCCGTGCAGAAGATTACAATCGTGCCCAGAACTATGGGTGCGTTAGGTTATGTAATGCATGTGCCGGAGGAAGAGAAGTATTTGAATTCCGAAGCGGAATTAAAAGATATGCTTGTTGGACTTTTGGCAGGACGTGCGGCGGAAGAATTGGTGTTTGATTCCGTTACAACCGGTGCGTCTAATGATATTGAGAAAGCAACTTCTATTGCGCGTTCTATGGTAACCCAGTACGGTATGAGCAAGAAGTTCGGTCTTATCGGTTTGGAGACCGTTGAGAGCAGATATTTAGATGGCAGAGTGGTAATGAACTGTGCTGATGAGACTGCTGCAGCGGTTGATGAAGAGGTTATGAAGATTCTGAAGGAAAGCTATGATGAAGCCATGAATCTTTTAAAAGACAATCGCGAAATCATGGATAAACTGGCAGAATACCTGATTCAGAAAGAAACCATTACAGGCAAAGAATTTATGGAAATTTACTGTAAGGAAAAAGGCATTCCTGTTCCGGAACCTAAAACCGAAACCATGAAAAAGGACCGCGCAAAGAAAGCGGAGGAAGAGAAAGAATCTGCAGATGGCGAAGCTGAGGATCGTGAAGAAAAGGAAGTTTCCGATGCAACTGAAGCTGATGCGGACAACAAAACGTCTGACGCTGATGACACCAACGAAGCAAACGAATCCACGCAATCGACCGGTGATGACGATTCGGATGATTCCGATAGCGAGGGACCTGTTTTAACAGGGAAAGACGCTGATTTTGCCAGTGAATTAAAGAACAGATTATATAAATAGGATTACTCATAGTATGAGGTTTGCATGGAGAAATTTGATTTTGAAGAAGAATTAAAAAAACTCCCGGGGAAACCGGGAGTCTATATTATGCATGATTCCAAAGATGCAATTATTTATGTAGGTAAGGCCGTAAGTCTGAAAAACAGAGTGCGGTCTTATTTTCGTGCAAGTACCAAGAAAACGCCCAAAATTCAAAAAATGGTTTCTTTGATTGCACGTTTTGAATATATTGTGACCGATTCAGAGTTAGAAGCTTTGGTGCTTGAAAATAACTTAATCAAAGAACATTCGCCTAAGTACAATACCATGCTTAAGGACGATAAAACCTATCCTTATATCAAGGTGACGATTTCGGAGCCTTTTCCGCGAATTCTTTTTGCAAGGCAGATGAAAAAGGATCGCAGCAAATATTTTGGCCCATATACCAGCGCGGCAGCGGTAAAAGATACTATCGAATTAATGAATAAGCTTTATAAACTGCGCACTTGTAACCGGAGTCTGCGCCAGGATATTAAGAAGGGACGCCCTTGTCTAAACTACCATATTAAGCAGTGTTTCGGGCCATGTCAGGGATACATATCGGAAGAAGAGTATCGTACACAGGTTAACAAAGCAATGGAGTTCTTGAACGGTAATTACGGACCGATTCTAAAAGAACTGGAAGAAAAAATGTATGCGGCGTCTGAGGCTTTAGAATTTGAAGAGGCAGCTAAAATAAAAGAACTTTTATACAGTGTTAAAAGTGTTGCCCAGAAGCAGAAGATTACGGACAGCGAAGGTGAAAACAAGGATTATATTGCACTTGCCCGTAACGAAAGAGACGTTATCATTCAGGTGTTTTTTGTCAGGGAAGGCAAGTTGATTGGCAGGGAACATTTTTATATGAAGCAGGCTTTGCATGATACGGATGCGGAAATCCTTGAGACTTTTATGAAGCAGTTCTATGCGGGTACACCTTTTATACCGAAAGACATTTTTGTGGCGGAAGATATCGCAGAGCGCGAAGTCATTGAAGAGTGGCTGTCAAAGAAACGTGAAAACCGTGTCTACATCCGTATGCCCCAAAAAGGACAAAAAGAAAAAATGTTGGAGCTTGCGAAACAGAACGCGGAGCTTGTGTTAAGCAGGGACAGCGAGCGTATCAAGAGAGAAGAATTGCGAACTCTCGGTGCGGTGAAAGAGATTGAGACGCTTCTTAATTTGAAAAATATTGAGCGAATGGAAGCTTTTGATATTTCTAATATCAGCGGTTTTGCCAATGTTGGTTCTATGGTGGTGTATGAGAAAGGTAAGCCGAAGCGCAGTGACTATCGTAAATTCCGCATCAAATCCGTATCCGGACCGGATGATTACGCCTGCATGAAGGAAGTGCTGACAAGGCGTTTTGTGCATGGTTTGGAAGAACGTGAGACTACGGATGAGAGGTACGGAAGTTTTACAAGATTCCCCGATTTGCTTCTCATGGATGGTGGTAAAGGCCAGGTCAATATTGCAAACCAGGTGCTTGCGGAATTAGACCTGAAGATTCCGGTTTGTGGTATGGTCAAAGATGACAACCACAGAACCAGAGGCCTGTATTATCATAACGTGGAAATTCCTATCGACACCCATTCGGAAGGGTTTCATTTGATTACCCGCATTCAGGACGAGGCCCATCGTTTTGCAATCGAATATCATCGTTCCTTGCGTTCGCAGTCGCAAGTACATTCCGTACTGGACGAGATACCGGGCGTGGGTCCTACAAGACGTAAGGCGTTGATGAAGAGTTTTACGTCCATCGACGAATTAAAAGTTGCGGATGCGCAGACTATATCCGAAAAGGCCAACATTCCCATGCATATTGCGGAAGGAATTGCAGCGTTTTTTGCGGAGAAGAGATACAAAAGCGATGGTGGGGAAGAAACATAGTTTGGGGAATGGTTTTATGGCGGTGAAAAAGCATGGTTATGAAATGCTTTTTGGACAGAGAAGGACCAAAATGAGGTCTGTCCAAGGTTGATTAAACAATCTAACTATGATAATATTAAAATATGTATTTATGTGCTTTTTTGTAAAATAATGTATGGGAGGACTTAGATTATGCCCAGTGTAAGTTTGGCAAAAATCATCGAAAAAATGAAATTGGAGTCTCTGACCCCGGAAATTGATATCAAAGGAATAAAAATTAAACAGCCGGATATTAACCGTCCCGCGCTTCAGATTGCAGGTTTCTTTGAGCATTATGAAGCAACCCGATTGCAGATTATCGGTTTTGTGGAATACAAGTATATGATGTCTTTGTCTGAAGAGAGAAAAGAAGAAATCTATACCAAGCTTTTAAGCTATCCGATTCCC
>JAGAQZ010000023.1 GCA_017622505.1 Lachnospiraceae bacterium | reverse complement strand
TGTGAAAGCGTATGGAGTAAACGAATTACGTAAAATGTTTCTTGATTATTTCGAGGCAAAGGATCACTTGAGATTAAACAGCTTTTCGCTGGTTCCCAAGAATGATAAGAGCCTTCTTTTGATTAATTCAGGTATGGCACCTTTAAAGCCTTATTTTACAGGTGCGGAAATTCCGCCTAAGAGCAGAATTACAACCTGCCAGAAATGTATCCGTACCGGCGATATCGAAAACGTAGGTAAAACCGCACGTCACGGTACTTTCTTTGAAATGCTTGGTAACTTCTCTTTTGGTGATTATTTCAAAGAAGAAGCAATTAGCTACACCTGGGAGTTTTTGACTGAAGTTGTAGGCCTTGATAAAGACCGTCTCTATCCTTCCGTATTTGAAGAGGATGATGAGGCCTTTGAAATCTGGAACAAGAAGATTGGTATTGCACCGGAGCGTATTTTCCGTTTCGGACGTGCCGATAACTTCTGGGAGCACGGCGAAGGTGCCTGCGGTCCCTGTTCAGAAGTGTACTATGACCGTGGAGAGAAGTACGGTTGCGGTAAGCCTGATTGTAAGGTTGGCTGTGAATGTGACAGATATATGGAAATCTGGAACGACGTATTTTCACAGTTTTATAATGACGGTAAGGGCAATTATACAGAACTTGAAAAGAAGAATATTGATACAGGTATGGGACTTGAGCGTCTTGCGTGTGTAGTGCAGGATGTAGATTCCATGTTTGATGTAGATACTATGAAAGCCTTAAGAGACCATGTATGCCGTCTTGCAGGCAAGCAGTATGGTGAAGATTACCAGACTGACGTATCATTGCGTGTCGTAACAGACCATATCCGTTCCGTTACTTTTATGGTATCAGACGGTATTATGCCTGAAAACAGCGGTTGCGGTTATGTTATGAGACGTTTGCTTCGTCGTGCATGCCGTCACGGAAGAATCCTTGGTATCCAGGGCGCATTCCTTGCTGATTTGGCAGTAACCGTTATCGAAGGTTCTAAGGACGGATATCCTGAATTGGAAGAAAAGAAGGAATTCATTCTTAAAAATATTGCAAAAGAAGAAGAACAGTTTAATAAGACCATCGACCAGGGACTTGCAATCCTTGCCAAGATGGAAGATGATATGGTGAAAAAAGGTACGAAGGTGCTTTCCGGTGAGGACGCATTTAAGTTATATGATACCTTTGGTTTCCCCATTGACTTAACCATCGAAATTTTGGAAGAAAAAGGCTTCACTTATGATGAAGAAGGCTTTGAAAAGGCAAAGGCAGAAGCAAAGGCACAGTCTAAGGGAACTTATGTTGGTGCCGAGCATATGGCAGGTCGTGCAAAGAACGTATACGATGACTTGGATTTGAATTTAGAGACTAAGTATGTAGGTTATACAGAAAGTTCATGCGGTGCAAAGATTACTGCATTAACCACAGATGCTTCCGCTGAAGATGCGAAAGTAACAGATGTTCTTACAGAAGGACAGAAGGGTACCGTAGTTTTGGATGCAACCTGTATGTACGGAACTATGGGTGGTCAGCTTGGTGATGCCGGTATTATTTCCACCAAGGACGGTGAATTTACCGTTACCGAAACCATTCATTTAACCGGTGCAAAGATGGGTCATGTAGGTTACGTATCCCGCGGTGAAGTAAAGGTTGGTGAAGAAGCGCTTGTGACAGTGGATGAAGACAAGCATGCAGCTACCTGCAAGAATCACTCAGCAACTCACCTTTTACAGAAAGCATTAAAGACAGTGCTTGGTAACCACGTAGAGCAGAAGGGTTCTTTGGTAACACCGGACCGCTTACGTTTCGACTTCTCTCACTTTGAAGCAATGACAGCAGAACAGATTGCAGAAGTGGAAGCACTTGTAAATAAAGAAATCGCATTAGGCTTGCCTGTTATTACAGATGAGATGTGCATTGCGGATGCAAAGAAGACCGGTGCCATGGCATTATTCGGTGAGAAATACGGCGAAAGCGTACGTGTTGTAAGTATGGGTAAAACAGATGCAGACACCATCGAAGATGCATTTAAGGATGCATTCTCTGTAGAACTTTGTGGTGGTACTCATGTAAATAATACATCTACCATTCAGTCCTTCAAGCTTTTATCCGAATCAGGCGTAGCTGCAGGCGTAAGACGTATTGAAGCTTTAACCGGTGAAGGCGTACTTGCATATTATGCAGACTTAGAGAAGAAGCTTAACAAAGCGGCGGAATTGCTTAAGACCACAACCGATAAGGTAGAGGAAAGAATCGCGCACTTGTTAGCAGACAATAAGGCACTTGCTTCCGAGAATGAATCCTTAAAGAGCAAGGCTGCTAAGGATGCATTGGGCGATGTAATGAACAATGTAAAAGAAGTAAAAGGTGTTAAATTACTTGCAACCAAGGTTTCCGGCGTTGAAATGAACGGACTTCGTGATTTGGGCGACCAGTTAAAAGAAAAGCTTGGTGATGGCGTAGTTGTTTTAATCTCTGACAAAGACGGCAAAGTGAATATGATTGCCATGGCAACAGATGGTGCTATGGGCAAGGGCGCACATGCAGGTAACTTAATCAAAGGTATTGCGGCACTGGTTGGCGGCGGTGGCGGCGGAAGACCGAATATGGCTCAGGCCGGCGGTAAAAATCCTGCCGGAATCGATGCGGCAATCGCGGCTGTAGAAGAAGTTCTTGCAGGCCAGTTATAAAAATGTTAAAAAAAGGTTGACGAATTGTAATTTTATGATATAATCTATTTTGTGCAATTTAGAAGTACCCGAACAGTCAGTGCACAATTTAGGACTGGGAGGAGGGTGAGTGTAGATGTCTAGAGTAGAAGTAAAAGAAAACGAATCTTTGGATAGCGCATTGCGTCGTTTCAAGAGAAGTTGTGCTAAAGCAGGTATCCAGCAGGAAATCCGTAAGAGAGAGCACTACGAGAAACCTAGCGTAAAGCGTAAAAAGAAATCTGAAGCAGCTAGAAAGCGTAAATTTAACTAATTAAAATTAAGGAACCATCGCATAAGCGGTGGTTCTTTTTT
>JAGAQZ010000022.1 GCA_017622505.1 Lachnospiraceae bacterium | reverse complement strand
GTCTTTGAGTGCGCTGAAAAAGGGCGGAAGTTTTATATTCCGAAGGATGGCAGTATGCAGTTGCAGTTCTTTCACGTGGAAGACTTGTGTAAGGTGATGGATGCAATTCTTGAGAAGGAGCCTGCGGAACATATTTTAAATGTGGGAAATGAAGAGACGGTCAGTATTTTAGATTGGGTTAAAATGTGTTATGATGTAGTAGGAGCACCATTGGAAATTGTGAATGTGGACAGTGCGGTAGAACAACGGAAGTATTTCAGCTTTTATGATTATGAGTATAAGCTGGATGTGAGCCGGCAGAAGGCGTTGTTGGAAAAAACAATGGATATGCGGAGCGGCTTGCAGGAAGCTTATGAGTGGTATAAAAACAATAAAAGTGAAGTGAGACAAAAGGATTTTATTGCTTTTATAGATGAGAATTTAGTGTAAGGAAAAAGGGAAATGATTGAAATTATCGTTAGAAGAGTTTTAAATTTTTCACTGATTTTTATGGTGATTGGGATATTTGTATTTCTTGGGAATATGGTTTATCAGCAGAATACTTTAGGAATTGATCCGAAAATTAACTGGTGGTTTACGGCACCGATGATCTTCTTCTTTGGTGTTGTTATTCTTTGTATTGTATTAATGTGTGTGTTTGAAATCATACATATGTGTAGAACGTCAGGAATGCCGAGTTATAGAATTATAATTGTGCTTTGCATTGTTGCAATTGCTGTAGCGATTGGAGTTCTGCTGTTCTTGAAGTTTGAGTTTATGAGAAACAAGATTGTGATATCAACAATATCCCTAACGCTGACCGGATTTGTTATGAAAGCATATTTTAGAATTGGGAATGAGACGAAGAGGAGAAAATAAAGATTTAGAAAGGGCATTTGAATTAAAATGACGAAAAAAGAGAGAAGAGTAAGATTATTGATTGCAGGCGGACTGGTTGTTGCGTTTGTATGCTTTGTCGGCTGGGTTGTCTGGTCGTTGTATATGGCGGAGAACGGCAATCATGAACCGGAGGCGATAGCTTATGAGGAAATTGTTTTTACCAGCAAGGATATATCTTCTTTGGAGTTTGCGTTAAACGGGCAGGTACTTACGTTCCCTACAACCGTAAAAGAGCTTGAAGGCGCAGGTTATACTTTGGATGTACCGTATCAAAACGAAGTATTACAAGGTTCTAACGGAACAGTCTATTGCGCTGTAAACTGTTCGGCAAGAAATGGTGAGGGCAGTATGATCAGATTCAGTGCCTGCAATTTATCAAAAGAAAGTAAGCCTATTGAAGAATGCGAAATAGAGAATATTTCTGCGGAGGATGCGTTGTTTATTCTTTGTAACGGCGTTTCGCTTGAAAGCAGTTATGAGGAAGTGATTGCGATTATGGGTGAGCCTGATGAATACGAAGAAGAAGGGAATGCAAAGAAACTTACCTACATAATTGCGGACGGATACTCAATTTATATAAGATATATGAATGGTAATTATGAAGAGATGGAGACTCTTAGATTGAGTGATAGGACGCATTAAAATAGTGTTTTAAGGGGCTATATTATGTACAACGCCAAAGAATTAAAACTTACTTTAAACAACAAACAAATCAATTACATAACTTTCGGCAAAGGTACCAAGTCTTTGATTATGATTCAAGGTCTTAATACCAACGGAATCAAAGGTGCGGCGAATTCCCTGGCTTATATGTATCGTATCTTTGCCAAGGATTATACAGTATATCTTTTTGACAGGAGAACGGAAGTCTATGATGGCATTACAGTCCGGGAACTGGCGGCAGATATTGCGGAGGCGATGGAAGCACTGGGACTTGTCAATGCAGATGTGTTTGCGGTCTCTCAGGGCGGAATGATTGGTCAGTACCTTGCCATCGACAGGCCTGAATTGGTACATAGAATGGTGCTTGCCGTAACACTTTCACGAAACAATGATGTAGTAAAAGAGGTTATAAATAACTGGATTGAGATGACCGAACAGGAGAAATACAAAGAATTAGTTGTGGATATGGCGGTTAAAATGTACTCGGATGCGTATGTGAAACGCTACAAACCTTTTATGCCCCTTCTGACAGCGGTGCAAAAGCCAAAGGATAAGGAGCGTTTTATTACATTGGCGAAAGCCTGCCTTACCTGTAATGCATATGAAGAGTTGGAGCAAATCAAGTGCCCCGTACTGGTGCTTGGCGGAAGTCGGGACAAAGTTACCACAGGACAGGCATCTGTGGAAATTGCAGAGAAACTTGGCTGTGAGATTTATATGTATGAGGATTTAGGGCATGCTGCCTATGAGGAGGCGAAGGATTTTAACCGGAGAGTTTACGACTTTCTGATGAAAGAAGCGTTAAAGCAGTGATATTTTTTTAGGAAATTGTTCATAAAAGTACACGAAGGTTAATGGAATACGAAGATGATATAGGGGAAAACGTATGAAAGAAAAGAAAGATTTTGGTGCATCGAATATTTTACAGTGGATATTAGGGTTGATGATAATTGCAGCCTTTGTATTTTTCTTCATTGGAGAAGCTGTTTTACCGCCGGAAAATTTGGAAGACATCGGCGAATTCGGACTTTATGAAGGTGAGTGGGTTCAGGTCTTGGATGATGGTACAACAGAGGCGATAGAAGTGCCGGGAGAATGCAAGACGGAGCAGGGCGAATGGGTTACGATTGAAACGGTTTTGCCGGAAGATATTTCGGATATCAGTTTCGCAATCCGCAGCATGCAGCAGGATTTCAAAATCTATGTGGGAGATGAGTTGCGCAAGGAATATTCTACCATTGAGACTCAGCCTTTTGGTAAAACCAGTACGATTACCTATGTGTTTTTTGAAGTGTACAAGGCAGATGGTGGCGAAACATTAAGAATTGAGTTTATGAGTGACTCTTCTTATACGGGCTATGTAAGTGAAGTTTATATGGGCGAGCATGTTGCGCTTTGGCAGAATATTATCAAAAATTATGCGCCGTCTTTGATAATTGCAATGTTTATGTTGCTGGTGGGAATCAGCGTTTCCGTATTAAGTATCATTGTCCGTTTTATGTATAAGACGGAAGTGGAATTGTTACATATGGGAAACGGTATTATTTTGGCGTCTTCCTGGATGATTGCGGAGTCGAGAATGCGACAGTTTATATTCCCGAACAGTACGATGGCGGTATATCTGGGATTTTTTATGATTATGCTTTTACCTTATCCCATAGCTGCATATATGAATAAGGTGCAAAAGTGTCGTTACCGAATTGCGTATTTAGCAATTTATGTTGCAGTTGCAGTAAACTGTGTACTTGCTACTACGTTACAGGTTTTGCAAATAAAAGACTTCTTTGAAACGATGATGGTCTCTCACATTATCATTGGGATGTTGATTATAATAATGACTGTAACGATTATTCTGGATATTATTCGTGGATATATAAAGGAATATTGGGCGATTGCAATCGGCTTTGTGGCTTTGATGCTGGGTGGAATCGGCGAGATTATTATGGTATATATCAACAGTTCGCAATATAACGGAATTCCCTTATGTTTAGGGCTTGTGGTCTTTTTGATTACAGCCGGAATGCGAACCGCCAAAGATGTTCGCGCGGTAAATCAGGAAAGAAATCTTGCCCTTGCCGTCAGCGAATCCAAGTCGCAGTTCCTTGCCAGTATGTCACATGAAATTCGTACACCGATTAATACCATTATGGGTATGAATGAGATGATTTTGCGCGAGAGCAAGGAAGAGAATACAAGGGAGTATGCGGATAATATTCATAGAGCCAGTGAAATACTGTTAGGATTAATTAATGATATATTGGATTTATCTAAAATTGAGGCTGGGAAATTACAGATTGTAGAGTCGGATTATTCTACGGCCAATATGCTGAAAGCAGCTATTTCCGGCATAGAAATGCGAGCTAAGCGTAAAAATCTGGAGATAAAAAAGGATATTGATGAAACGCTTCCTGCTGTTTTAAGCGGAGATGAGATTCGTATTACACAGATTTTAAATAATTTGTTATCCAATGCGGTAAAGTATACAGAAACGGGTTCTGTTACGCTGACGGCTAAAGGCAAACGGGCAGAAAACAGATTTTTCCTGCAGTTGGCGGTTTCGGATACCGGTATGGGTATCGCGAAGGAAGATATTGAACGTCTCTTTGATACCTTTGTGAGACTGGATTTAAAGAAGAATCAGAATATTGAAGGAACCGGTTTGGGACTCAGCATTACGAAGCAACTTGTAGAAAATATGGGTGGTAGTATTACGGTTACCAGCGAAGTCGGAGTGGGCAGTTGTTTTACGGTAGAGATTCCGCAGACCATTATTGACGAAACTGCTATAGGAAGTTTGGAAAGCAAAAATGTAAATACACCCACAGAGGCAGAAAGTTTGGCGAAAACGTTCAAAGCACCGGATGCGAAGGTGCTGGTGGTTGATGATAATAAAATGAACTTGAAAGTAATCGGAAACCTTCTGAAACGTACGGAAATGCAGGTGGATTTTGCAAATGACGGAAATCAATGCCTGGAAATGACCAAAGAGAAGAAGTACGACATTATTCTTATGGACCATATGATGCCTGAGCCGGATGGCGTGGAGACCCTGCATCTTTTACGGGCAGATCAGGATAATAAGAATCTTGAGACCCCTGTAATTGTTTTGACGGCAAATGCGGTGGGGGATGTGGAAGAGCAATATTTGGAAGAAGGCTTTGACGGTTACCTGTCCAAACCCATTGACGTGGAAAAAATGGAAAAAACTTTATCAAAATACGTCTAAAATGCATTATTTTCATAAAAAATCAAAAAATCCCCCTGCGTCACCTATTGCTTGTGACGCTGCGTAACGTCCTAAAATGGGCGTTGAAAGGAGGCGAGAGCGATGTCAAAATACACAACAGGAGAAATTGCCAAACTTTGCGAAGTGACGGTCCGTACCGTTCAATATTACGATACGAGAGGTATTCTCGTACCCAGTGAATTAACGGAAGGCGGAAGGAGACTTTATAATGATGAAGACCTTCGCAAGATGAAAATCATCTGTTTTTTACGTGAGTTGGATTTACCTATCAACAGCATTGCCGAACTGTTAAAAGAAGAGGATCCGGGAAGCGTTATTTCCCTTCTTTTGGAACAGCAGAGGAAGATGCTGAAAGAAGAAATCGGTGAGCGTGAAGAACGGCTTAAGAAACTTGAGGAGTTATCATCAGGGCTTAAGAATTTTGAACATTTCTCAGTTGAATCCATAGGTGACATTGCTTATCTTATGAAGAATAAAAAAGAATTAATGAAGATGCGTTGGAAAATGGTAGGGCTTGGTTCAATTATGAATGTGATTGAGATTGGAACTATTATTTTATGGATTAAAACAGGGATTTGGTGGCCTTTTGCAGTGGGAATGTGTATCGTTGTGGCAATCGGTGTCTTTATCAGCAGATATTATTATAAATCTGTCAATTATATCTGCCCGCAGTGTCATACTGTATTTAAGCCAAAGTTTGGTCAGATGTTTTGGGCAAACCATACACCTAATACAAGAAAACTGACCTGTACATGTTGCGGACACAAAGGCTTTTGTGTAGAAACTTATGCGCAAGAGAAAACGGAGGCCTAAAAGATGAAAATGGATAAAAAGAAGTTTACGATTTATATGATTTTTGCCTTTGGTCTTGCCTGGGTAATTCAGATTATAGCAAGCATATTTGCGAGAAACGGAAATGTGGCTGTATTTCAGCTTCTTTTGATGGTTTGTATGTTTATGCCGTTTCTGGCTACATTTATTGCTAAAATTCCTTTAAAAGGTATGGGCTGGATTCCGAAACTGAAAGGCAATATCGGCTGGATTTTGTTAGCATGGTTTGGTCCTATGGTTTTGACCATTTTGGGCGCAGTGATTTTTTATATCATTTTTCCTGACAGACTGGACTGGTCCGGTTCCTACATGGCGATACAGATGGGTGAGGAAGCGATGGCAGAATTACAGGCCACCGGAATCACGGTTCCGATTTTAACAATCATTACCGTGGTACAGGCTTGTTCCTATGCACCGTTGGTTAATGGATTGTTCGGTTTGGGCGAGGAAGTTGGCTGGCGAGGCGTTATGTATCCTATGTTAAAAGATAAGCTTGGCCGGGTAAAAGGTATGATTCTCGGTGGCATTATCTGGGGCGCATGGCATTGGCCGAGTATGGTTCTTGCAGGATATGAATATGGTTTGGAATACTGGGGAGCACCCTTCCTTGGTATGGCGATGTTTTGCCTGTATGCTACGGTGGGCGGTATTATTTTGGATGTTTTATATGAGAAGACCAAGTGTATTTGGGTACCTTCCGTAGGACATGGTGCAATCAATGCAACCGCAGGAGTTCCGGTGCTTATGTTAAATGCTAAATTTGCGGATCAATTGACAATAGGGCCGTTGCCCATTGGTATTGTTTCAATGATACCGTATATTATCACTGCAATTCTTTTACTTGTTTTTACCGGGAAGAAGAAAGAGAATTAAGAGGTTTTTATAAAAGATAAAATGGAGTAGACCATGAAAAAAAGTAAAAAAATGATTGCCCCGATTCTGATATCTGTTATTATAATACTATATTATGTTTTATATTTTGGTATTT
>JAGAQZ010000021.1 GCA_017622505.1 Lachnospiraceae bacterium | reverse complement strand
AGCCCCCCTCAAGATGAGATATCCCAATCAATAAGACCCCTTGAAGACTACGAGGTAGATAGGGCCAAGGTGTAAGTGCAGTAATGCATTCAGCTGATGGTTACTAATAGGTCGAAAGCTTATCCAGGTAAGGAGTAGTGTGGAAGGAAACGCTTGGTGAAGAAATATCTGTGTTCGGTTTTGAAGGTTTGAATACCTTTTTATATAGACGGCTGATTGGTATCCAATCAGTTTTTTTTGTGTCTTAAAAGAAATATTTTTTATTTAATGTTATATTTTTTATAATCAATATGATTTGGAATTGTGTTGTTTCTAAAAAGTAAATATAATATAAAATATAGTTAATTAAACAAAGTATTAAAACAAAAAATGAAGATAAGAAAATGCGATAAACAGTAAATATAAAAGATAAAAATAAAAGATATAGATTTAACCTTGGATTATATTAAATGAATATAAAGGAGAGCAAATATATGTTATTAATTGGAACAAAAGAAAATGAAGGTTGGATATTGTCCAGATGGAATTTGACATATAGGGTTGGCTGGGAACATATTTGTAAGGCAGTGAATTCGGTTTATGAATTTTATACAAATCAGGAAGTTTTGGTTGAAGATAAAGTTGCTGCAATTAACGCCAAAGAAGAAATTTTATCATTGGCTGAAGGCGGTGGCTTAACAATCCGCGGAATTTCTACGATTATTAAGGTTCCTATTATGATTACATTTTATAATCAGACGAATATTGTAGATGTGAATGTGGCAAAAATGACTGACGAATTCGCCGTGGCAGATTATGAGAAGTTTAATAAATCTTTGTGTCAGTATTTGGACAGTATAGAATTGGCTATGTATCGATAATATTGTAGTAGACACACAATATGCATAGGTTAAAAGTGATAAGTAGTAAAGATTTAATGGTAGATAACAAGTGATAAGCAGTAAGCAATTAATAATAAGCAATATTTAATCAATGATTAATATATTTTATAATAATACATTAACGGAGCAGTAGATGTCAGAACAGAAATTTTATATGGATATAAATGAGGAAGAACAGAAGGAACGTGCCATTTTGGTAGGGGCTGACTTTGATAATATGGAGGATTTTGACCTTTATATGGACGAGTTAAAGCAACTTGCAAGGGCTTGCAATATGGAGGTGGTTTGTATAATCACCCAGAAGCTTGATATGCCCAATAAGGCAACCTTAATCGGACCCGGAAAGGTAGAAGAGGTAAAAGAATCGGCCGTAATGTTAGCTGCGGATATCGTGATTTTTGCCCAGACTCTATCGCCTTCACAACTTCGTAATCTCCAGAACCAGTTGCATATCGCCATTATGGACAGAACTTCGCTTATTTTAGAAATTTTTTCAAAAAGAGCAAGAACCCGTGAGGCGAAAATTCAGGTAGAGGTAGCAAGATTACAATATACATTACCGCGATTAGTGGGATTACATGAGGCCTTAAGCCGTCAGGGTGGCGGAAGCGGAAGTATGAGTAATAAGGGTGCCGGAGAGAAGAAGTTAGAGCTTGACAGGCGTTATCTTGAGAACCGTCTGGCACAACTTCGCAGAGAGTTGAAAGATTTGGAAGAGAATCGTCAGGTACAGCGTAAACGCCGTGATAAAAACGGTGTTTTTCGCGTGGCTTTGGTTGGTTATACAAATGCCGGCAAATCTACGCTTATGAATGCTTTTATTGATTATGGTAAAAAGGGCGATGATTTTGACAAGGAAGAGAAAAAGGTATTTGAAAAGGATATGCTGTTTGCTACCCTGGATACCACCGTGCGAAGAATTGAACCGGAAGGAAAGATTCCTTTTCTTTTAACGGATACCGTAGGATTTGTAAGCCATTTACCCCACGCTTTGGTGGAAGCTTTTCATTCGACTTTGGAGGAAACGAAAGATGCGGACGTGCTTTTACACGTGGTAGATGCATCGGATGTCAACCATGAGGAGCAGATTGACATTACAAGAGAAGTGTTAAAAGACCTGGAATCCGGTAGTATTCCGGCAATTTATGTGTATAATAAGGCGGATGTGCTTTTTGCACCTGAGGAGTTGCCCAAACGCATCGGAAATAAAATTTATATGAGCGCAAGTATGCAAATCGGAATGGAAGAATTACTTCAGATGATTCAGGAAATTTTTATGAAGAATTATATTGCTTGTGAGCTTTTAATCCCCTATCAAGACGGCGCAAGTTATGCACGTCTTAAGCAGAATGCCCAAATTACGGAAGAAGAGTATACAGAAGCGGGAATTCGGATTAAGGGGAAGTTGTTGAAGGAAGATTATATGCGTTTGAAGGAGTATATGCAGGAGTAATTGGATTGTTAAGTGAATATTTGATATAAAAGGGCATTTTCCAAAAGGAAGATGCCCTTGCTTATTTATGATTAAACTAAAAAAGAAACACAATTTCTCGTGTTTCCTCTTTAAAAAATTGAAAAAGTAACTGCCGGCGGTGGGACTTGAACCCACACGTGGTTGCCCACAACAGATTTTGAGTCTGCCTCGTCTGCCATTCCGACACACCGGCATAAGTCATCAACCGTTGTTAATACTATCATAAAATTATCATTCTTGCAAGGAAAATTTGCATTTTTTATAAAATATATTTTGTTAAAGTATTTTTACAAAAATAGTAAAATAATATCAGTAAAAGATTGTGGTTATAAAAGTGAATCTTTAAAATTAATCTGTGGTTTTACTTTAAAAATAGTGCAATTTGGTGTATTATAGATAATAGTGTATTATGTGTGCATTTGGGGTTTTAATAAAGAGGAATGACTATGGAATGTAAAGAGGTTCAGAAGCAAATTCACAGTTTCATAGATGATAAACTGGATAGCAAGGAAAGTCTTGCTTTTATTGAGCATATTCGAAAATGCCCGGGGTGTATGGAAGAGTTGTCCATCGAGTTTCTGGTAATTACGGGTTTGCAACGTTTGGATGATGCGGAAGCCTTCGATTTACAGCGCGAATTGGACGATAAAATTAAGACCAATGAAGAAAACGCCCTTCGGCGTAAGAAGATGTCTAGAATCGGATTTTTATTTATTATTTTTCTTGCTGTGGTGGCGGGATATTATGTGTCGATGTTGTTTTATACTTAAGTAGTAAAAGTTATGAACAGCAGACTTTAAATTGTAAAAATTAGTTTATCTGTGCGAATGTTTATTTGAGTAGTTGATATGAGGTTGGACTTATGAGTGAAAAAATCGTTTTAATAGATGGTCACAGTATTTTAAACAGAGCCTTTTACGGGGTGCCCCTGCTTAGCAACAGCAGCGGTTTGCATACCAATGCCGTATATGGGTTCTTAAATATTATGTTTAAAATTCTCGAGGAAGAGAAGCCGCAGTTTTTGGCAGTTGCCTTCGATTTGAAAGCCAAAACCTTCCGCCATGAAATGTTTGCGGAATATAAGGGCACAAGAAAACCTATGCCTGCGGAATTGCATGAGCAGGTGCCTGTGATCAAAGAAGTGTTACAGGCGATGGGAATTCTTATTATGGAACAGCCCGGGCTTGAAGCGGACGATATCTTAGGAACTATGGCAAAACGTGCCCAGAGTGCGGGTATGGAAGTTGCTTTGATTTCCGGTGACAGGGATTTATTACAGATTGCAGACGAGCATATCAAAATCCGCATCCCTAAGACCAAGGGTGGCGGCAAGACAGAAGTGGAAGATTATTACCCTGCGGACGTGGTTGCCAAATATCAGGTGAATCCCAAGCAGTTTATCGAGTTAAAAGCGCTGATGGGCGATACAGCCGATAATATTCCCGGTGTGCCTAAAGTCGGCGAGAAAACGGCTACGGATTTGATTGTAAACTTCGGCAGTGTGGCAGGCGTATACGAGCATATTGAAGAGGTGTCAAAGCCTGCTATCCGTAAAAGCCTGGAAGAGAATAAAGATTTGGCAGAACTTAGTTTAAAGCTTGCTACCATCGAAATCAATGCCGATATTCCTTTTGATATTAAGGATGGCGTGATTGGTGATTTCTATAATGCTGATGCCTATGCTTTGTTCCAGGAACTGGAATTAAAGTCTTTCTTGGGTCGATTTGCCGCAGGTGTGGTAAAACAGGACCGAAAGATTGAGAAAGTGACGGTTACAACCGTGAAAGAGGCCAAGGCATATTTTAGCAAGGCTGTGAAGGCGAAGTGTGTAGGTGTAGCACTTTTACCGGCAGAAGAAGGTGAGGCGGTTGCGTCTTTCGAGCAGTTGTCTTTGTTTGTACCACAGGCCGAAGAGAGTAAAATCATCGGACTTGCCCTTGCCTGCGAAGCAGAGCAGATTGTCTGGATTGCTAAGAACGAAGCAATCAGCGAAAGTTTCCTTTTAGAGAATTTACAGGCCCTTGCGGAAGGCAAGAACGGTCCTGTAATTTCCATATATGACAGCAAAAATGCCTATCCTTTTATGGTATCCAAGGATTTGCGTAAGAAGTCTTCCAAGGAGATTTCGGGACGATTCTTTGATATTTTAATCGGAGCGTATCTTTTGAATCCGTTAAAGAGCGATTATGCGGTGGAAGACATTGCATCGGAGCACTTGGATCGTGTGATGCCTACCTTCAAGCAGGAGTTCCCCAAGATGACGCCGGCAAAGGCTTATAATGAGAAACAGGATGCTTTGATATCCTATTATTGCGATATTGCGGGTGTAGCTTACGATGCCTATGAAGTGTTAAAAGAGAAACTTCAGAATGCGCAGATGCTTGAACTCTTTACGGAAACCGAAATGCCCTTATCGGTGGTTTTGGGTGAAATGGAAGAGGAAGGCGTTATTGTAAAACCGGATGAGTTAAAAACCTACGGTGATGAACTGCAGGAAAAAATAGAAGTTTTGGAAAAACGCATTCACAATGCGGCAGGTGAGAATTTTAACATTAATTCGCCGAAGCAGCTGGGTGAGATTTTATTTGATAAAATGGCTCTGCCCGGCGGTAAGAAGACCAAGACCGGATATTCTACGGCGGCCGATGTTTTGGAAGGTTTGGCAAAGGAACACCCGATTGTGGCGGATGTGTTGGAATACAGAGGTCTTGCCAAGTTAAAATCCACTTATGCGGACGGTTTGGCAGGAGAAATCGCGGAAGACGGCAGAATTCATACTACCTTCCATCAGACCATTACCGCAACGGGACGTATCAGTTCGACGGAGCCGAACTTACAGAATATCCCCATTCGCATGGAGATGGGACGCTTGATTCGTAAAGTTTTCGTGCCGAAGAGCGGTTGCGTCTTTATGGATGCGGACTATTCCCAGATTGAACTTCGTATCCTTGCCCATATGTCCGGAGATGAGCAGTTGATTGAAGCTTATCGTTCGGCAGAGGATATTCACAGAATTACAGCGTCTAAAGTATTTCACGTGCCTTTTGAAGAGGTGACTCCTTTGCAGAGAAGAAATGCCAAGGCTGTAAACTTCGGTATTGTATACGGCATCAGTTCCTTTGGTTTGAGCCAGGACTTAAGTATTAGTCCGAAGGAAGCGAAAGTATATATTGATGAGTATTTTAACACGTATCCCGGAATTAAGGCTTTCCTGGATAAGGCAGTGGCAGACGCCAAGAAGTTAGGTTATTCTACAACGATGTTTGGTCGAAGAAGACCGATTCCCGAGCTT
>JAGAQZ010000146.1 GCA_017622505.1 Lachnospiraceae bacterium | reverse complement strand
TTTTTTAGGCGTGTTGATTATTATTGCAATTGCATTCTTGGCATTTGTATTGTTGTATCCTTTCCCTGCAGACATTGATATCCATAACTACGAAAGCGGTGTAAAAAACGCTTATAAAATTATCGGCTGCATCGTTGGTTTATGGCTTTCTTATGAGATAGATATTCATTATACGAATTTTGAAACCAAGGGCGTTTGGTGGGTACAGATACTGAAATTAGTGCCGGGGCTTTTGATTCTGCTTGCAATCAAATCCGGGTTAAAAGAACCGCTGTATGCGTTATTGAACGGCAGTTTTATTGCAGACGGAATCCGCTATTTCCTGATTACGGCAGTGGCCGGCGGAGTATGGCCCATGACTTTTAAATGGTGGAATAAGTTGGATAAAAATGAGAAGAAGAAATAAAAGATAGCGGAATAAAAGAATAGTATGTAATAAATGATAGCGATACAAAAGAAGTGTATGAAATAAAAGAGACCGGAGATAAAAAAGATTATCTTCGGTCTTTTAAAATGCTTATTTATTGACAAAACTATGAATGATTTATTTTCCTAACTGCCAGAACGCTACAGCGCTTGCGGCCGCAACATTCAGGGAGTCTACGTCGTGTGACATAGGGATTTTAACGGTATAGTCGCAGTCTGCAATGGTAGAAGTGGCGAGACCATCACCTTCTGTGCCAAGTATAATGGCCAGTTTCTCTTCGGCCATAAGAGCGACATCATCAATGCTTACAGAGTTATCGTCCAAAGCCATGGCGGCAGTTTTAAAACCTAATTTTTTTAACCGGCGCATGCCGTCTTCGGGCCATGCGCTGTTTTTATCTTCAATAAAAGTCCAGGGCACTTGGAAAACCGTTCCCATACTGACGCGAAGTGCGCGACGATATAAGGGATCGCTGCAACCTTTGGTTAAAAGTACTGCGTCCATATTAAGTGCTGCGGCAGAACGGAAGATGGCGCCTACGTTGGTAGGGTTAACTACATTTTCAAGAATTGCAATGCGTCCGGCCATGGCACAGATTTCTTCTACGGTGGGAAGGGTAGGGCGATACATTGCACATAACATACCGCGGGTTAGTGCAAACCCCGTTAAATTCACTAAGACATCATAATCAGCGGTGTAAACAGGGATATTACCGCACCTTGCAATGATAGGGGCGGCTTCGCCTTCAATGTGCTTTGTTTCTACCAGTATGGATACGGGACTATAGCCTGCGTTCAAAGCGCGTTCAATTACCTTGGGACTTTCTGCTATAAAAAGTCCGGGCTTCGGTTCATAAAGGCGCATTAACTGCACTTCGGATAATCTTGCATAAATATCCAGTTCCGGTGTATGAAAATCTGTAATTTCTATAATGTTTGCCATGTCTGGGCCTGCCTTTTTGTTGTAATTTAAATGTTTTGAACAGCATATTATCGCTTCAAAAATCAATATACAAAATATTATAGTGTTGAACAAAGACAGTGTCAATTTTATAAAAATTTTATGCATTAGAATACGAATAATCATAGCTTTTTATTGACAACCTTTTATGAGGAATTTATAATTTTTTATGTAAAAAATTGACCATCATTTTATGAAACTCAATCCGGATGGCCATGGGAGGATAAAGAAATGGCAAATTATTTTCAGCCTGAGATTGAATGTGCTTCTTTGGATGAGATGCGCGCAATCCAGAATGAGAAACTTGTAAAACAGGTAAAACACGTATATGAGAACGTGGAATATTACCGTAATTTAATGGATGAAAAGGGTGTAAAACCCGAAGATATCCAGTCAATTGATGACTTACATAAGTTACCTTTTTTAACAAAGGCAGATTTAAGAGATGCCTATCCTTACGGACTTCTCGGTGCGGATTTAAAAGATTGTGTGAGAATTCATTCAACCAGCGGAACCACAGGTCGTCGTGTGGTTGCTTTTTATACACAGAATGATATTGATTTGTGGGAGGATTGCTGTGCAAGAGCCATTACGGCTGCAGGCGGAACCAATGGAGACGTGTGCCAGGTTGCATACGGCTATGGTTTGTTTACCGGTGGTTTTGGATTAAACGGCGGTTCACAGAAGGTAGGTTGTTTAACACTTCCTATGTCTTCCGGTAATACAGAGCGTCAGATTCAGTTTATGCAGGATTTGCATTCCACCATTATCTGCTGTACACCTTCCTATGCGGCATATATTGGTGAAACCGTAAAAGAAATGGGACTGAAACCCGAAGACCTTGATTTGAAAGCCGGTATCTTTGGTGCAGAACCCTGGACAGAAGAAATGCGTCGTGATATCGAGAAGTCTCTCGGTATTAAGGCATATGATATTTATGGTTTGACAGAAAGTACCGGACCGGGAGTTGCGTTTGAGTGCGAAGAGCAGACCGGTATGCATATTAATGAAGACCACTTCCTTGCAGAAATCATTGACCCTGAAACAGGAGAAGTACTTCCCGAGGGAAGCAAGGGTGAGTTGGTATTTACCAATCTTGACAAAGAAGGTTTCCCCCTTCTTCGTTACCGCACAAGAGATATTTGTATTCTTTCCAGAAAGAAATGTTCATGCGGACGTACTTTGATTAAGATGGCAAAACCTATGGGTAGAAGCGATGATATGATGATTATCCGTGGTGTTAACGTATTCCCTTCACAGATTGAGACCGTTCTTCTAAAGGAAGGTTATACTTCAAACTACTTAATCGAAGTTGACCGTGTAAACAATACCGATACTTTGGATGTATCTGTTGAACTTGCACCCGATCAGTTTACAGATACCATGAAGGATTTGGCTGCAAAAGAAAAATCTCTGGCAAACGCAATGAAGATTATGCTGGGTGTAAATCCTAAGGTACATCTTGTGGCACCTAAGACCATTACAAGAAGCGAAGGTAAGGCTGTCAGAGTAATCGATAGAAGAAAGCTTCATGATTAAATAAAAGGGGGTTTTAAGAATGAGCGTAAAACAGATTTCTATTTTTATTGAAAACAAAAAAGGCAAGCTTGCGCAGGCAACCAAGTTTATTGCAAGCCATGACATTAACTTAAGAGCATTGTCCATCGCGGATACTCAGGATTTCGGTATTCTTCGTATTATTTGTGAAGATCCCGACAAAGCGAACGAAGTATTAAGAGAGGGCGGATTCCTTACCACAACTACCAAGGTACTTGCAGCACCGATTTCCGATGAACCCGGAAGTCTTGCATCTATCCTTGAAGTGCTTTCTGAATCAAATGTTATGGTGGAATATACCTATGCTTTCCTTTCCGAAAAGCATGGCGCGTATATGATTCTTCGTGTCGATGACAATCAGATGGCAGCGGCAGCTTTGGCAGGTGCAGGCATTAAGACTGTGGATCAGGCTGATTTATTTTAATTCTTGACAAATGGAAAAAATTAACTTACACTTGAAACAAGTTATGAGGGAGTAATCAGTACATTTTGTCAAATGTATTGTAATTATCGTCAATACGGTGCGTATATTGCACCCGGTAATACATGAAATGGTGAGACTCACAACCGGCAGAACGCCGGTAGTGGGTCTTT
>JAGAQZ010000145.1 GCA_017622505.1 Lachnospiraceae bacterium | reverse complement strand
GTAGCGGGTGTATTAGCGCTTTTATGCATTATTTCCGATATCACATCAAATATAAAAAACAAGAAAAAGATTGCACACAGAAAGACTATGTTGTCCTGCCCTAAAGTACGAGGTAAGGTAGTTGAAGTGAAACGCAATCCTTATTTCTTTGGTAACGAATTCAAAGAGAACCCGCATATAAATCCAATGGGCCCAAATGTGGTTCATCGTATTGTGGTATTCTTTTGTAATCCGTCTACCGGAGAAGAGATACTTGTAACGTCTGAGCCATATGGCAGAAATATAAATCCTTTTATCAAAGATGGTTATGTGGATGTTTATTATGCTCAGAACGGAGAATATTGGATTGAACTTTCTGAGTAAAGTTTTTATAAGTGGTAAAATTCCGAATGTTTCGGAAAAATTTTATAAAGCGAGGTGACACTATGTCAGAAGCAATGAAAATTTCAAACCTTATGTCCTTGGAGAACACAATCGCTGCCAAGTTATTTGACGGCAAAGAGTATCCTTGGGAAGTTTTACCCGAGATTGGGAAGTTTATCGTGGAACTTGGTGAAACACTTCCGGAAGACAAGTATGAGAAACGTGGCGAAAATGTATGGGTGGCAAAGAGTGCCAAGGTATTCCCGTCAGCCTATTTAAACGGACCGCTGATTATCGATGAGGAAGCGGAAGTACGCCATTGTGCTTTTATTCGTGGTAACGCTATTGTGGGTAAAAATGCCGTAGTAGGTAATTCGACAGAATTAAAGAATGTTGTGTTGTTTGACCGCGTACAGGTTCCCCATTACAACTATGTGGGTGACAGCGTGTTGGGTTATAAGGCACATATGGGTGCAGGTTCTATCACATCTAACGTAAAAAGCGATAAGACTCTCGTTGTTGTAAAATCAGCAGAAGAGAACATAGAAACCGGTCTGAAGAAATTTGGTGCAATGCTAGGTGATTGTGTGGAAGTTGGCTGTAATACGGTATTAAATCCCGGAACTGTAGTAGGGAAGAATTCCAATATTTATCCCACTTCCTGCGTAAGAGGTTTTATCCCTGCAAACAGTATTTACAAAAAGCAGGATAATATTGTTGTAAAAAGCAAGTAATTTTACGTCGAAAAAGGTAAAAAACACTGGATTTTTTCCTTTTTTTGTGCGAAAATAGAAAAAGCGGTTATGAGTTGCTTGCATAATCGGTTAAATCATGAAGACACACAGGAGAAACCTGTTTGTTAAAGTATATTATGTTTGAAAGGAGATTTTCACATGATTTATTCACATGAAGTACAGAAAATGTGTACAGTAGCACAGGGCGTTAATCACGGTTGTGCTCCTATCCCTGAAGAAGCAAAATGGGTAAAAGCAAAAGAAATCAAAGACATTTCCGGTTTGACACACGGTATCGGCTGGTGTGCTCCTCAGCAGGGTGCTTGTAAGTTAACACTTAACATCAAGGAAGGTATCATCCAGGAAGCATTGGTTGAAACCATCGGATGTTCAGGTATGACTCATTCAGCAGCTATGGCTTCTGAAATCTTACCCGGAAGAACTTTGTTAGAAGCATTAAATACTGACCTTGTATGTGATGCTATCAATACAGCTATGAGAGAGTTATTCCTTCAGGTTGTTTACGGTCGTACACAGAGTGCATTCTCTGAGGACGGTCTTCCTGTTGGTGCAGGTCTTGAAGACCTTGGTAAGGGACTTCGTTCACAGGTTGGTACAATGTACGGTACATTGGCTAAAGGTCCACGTTACCTTGAAATGGCTGAAGGTTATGTAACAGGTATCGCACTTGATGCAGACGATCAGATTATCGGTTACCAGTTCGTAAGCCTTGGCAAGATGACTGACTTTATCAAAAAGGGTGATGATCCTACAACAGCTTGGGAAAAGGCAAAAGGCCAGTATGGTCGTGTGGCGGATGCTGTTAAGATTATCGATCCCAGAAATGAATAAGATAGGAGGACTGAAAAATGGCATTATTTGAATCATATGAAAGACGAATTGACAAAATCAATTCTGTATTAAATAGCTATGGAATCGCTTCTATCGAAGAAGCAGAAAAAATCACTAAGGATGCAGGTCTTGATGTATACAATCAGATCAAAGGCATTCAGCCTATCTGCTTTGAAAACGCTTGCTGGGCATACATCGTAGGTGCAGCAATCGCAATCAAAAAAGACTGCAGAAGAGCAGCTGATGCTGCAGCAGCAATCGGTGAAGGTCTTCAGGCTTTCTGTATTCCCGGATCTGTTGCTGATACACGTAAGGTAGGTCTTGGACACGGTAACTTAGGTAAGATGTTATTGGAAGAAGAAACAGAATGTTTCGCATTCCTTGCAGGTCACGAATCATTTGCAGCTGCTGAAGGTGCTATCGGTATCGCAGAAAAGGCTAACAAGGTTCGTAAGAAACCCTTAAGAGTTATCTTAAACGGTCTTGGTAAGGACGCTGCTCAGATTATCGCTCGTATCAATGGTTTCACATTTGTTGAAACAGAATACGATCCTTACACAAACACTGTAAAAGAAGTATATCGTAAGGCTTACTCAGAAGGTCTTCGTGCAAAGGTTAACTGCTATGGTGCAAACGACGTTTGCGAAGGTGTTGCAATTATGCATAAGGAAGGCGTTGACGTATCTATTACAGGTAACTCAACCAACCCTACAAGATTCCAGCATCCCGTTGCAGGTACTTATAAGAAAGAATGTAACGAACAGGGCAAGAAATACTTCTCAGTTGCTTCAGGTGGTGGTACAGGCCGTACACTTCACCCCGATAACAT
>JAGAQZ010000020.1 GCA_017622505.1 Lachnospiraceae bacterium | reverse complement strand
AGCAATCGGACCTTATTCACAGGCAGTCATCGCCGGAAATATGGTTTATACATCCGGTCAGATTGCCATTAATCCACTATCCGGAAATGTGGAGGCCTCAGATATCTGCGGACAGACCGAACAGGTTTGCGAGAACCTAAGCGCCGTACTGAAAGCGGCCGGTACTTCCCTAAGCAAGGTGGTAAAAACCACCTGTTATCTACGAAATATGGAGGATTTTGCTCTATTCAATGAAGTTTACGGCAAATATTTTACAGAAAAACCCGCTCGCTCCTGCGTGGCAGTCAGAGAACTTCCCAAGAATGTACTTGTGGAAGTAGACGCAGTGGCAGAGTTATAAGAAAACGGAGAATGAAATATATGGATGCAACAAAATATGCAACAGGGTATTTCCCGGCGCCGGGAAATCACTATAAATGGGTCCAAAAGGACCACGTAGACAAAGCCCCCGTCTGGTGCAGCGTCGATATGCGAGACGGCAACCAGAGTCTGGTTATTCCCATGAGCCTGGAAGAAAAATTGGAATATTATCAATGGCTTTTGAAAGTTGGATTTAAGGAAATTGAAGTAGGCTTTCCTGCCGCTTCCGAAACAGAGTACATCTTTTTAAGAACTTTAATTGAAAACAATATGATACCTAAGGATGTCACCGTTCAGGTATTGACCCAGTGCCGAGAGCACATTATCCGTAAAACCTTTGACGCCTGCAAGGGCGTGCCCAGTGCCATTATTCACTTTTATAATTCAGTCAGTGTGGCACAGCGCGAGCAGGTATTTAAGAAATCCAAGGAAGAGATTAAGCAAATCGCCGTGGATGGTGCCAAATTAGTTAAGAAACTGGCGGCTGAATACGAAGGAAACTTCCGCTTTGAGTACTCACCGGAGAGTTTTACCGGAACTGAGCCGGAATATGCTTTGGAAGTGTGCAATGCGGTTTTGGATGTTTTGGAGCCGGGACCTGATAACAACGTCATCATTAATTTGCCGGTAACCGTGGAGATGAGTTTGCCTCACGTCTACGCAAGCCAGGTTGAATATATGAGCGAAAACTTAAAATATCGCGAGTATGTCACCGTTTCCCTTCATCCCCACAACGACCGCGGAACCGGTGTTGCGGATACGGAGCTTGCCCTTCTTGCAGGCGCGGACCGTGTGGAAGGTACGCTTTTTGGTAACGGTGAGAGAACCGGTAACGTGGATATCATCACCTTGGCACTAAATATGTATTCCCACGGCGTGGACCCGGGACTTGATTTTTCCAATATAAAAGATTTGGTGGAAGTGTATGAAAGATGCACAAGAATGCACGTTTACGAGCGTTCGCCTTACGCCGGCGCCTTAGTGTTTGCAGCATTTTCCGGCAGTCATCAGGATGCCATTGCCAAGGGTATGAAGTGGCGTGAAGAGAAGAATTTGCATCAGTGGACCGTGCCTTACATTCCTATCGATCCGAAGGATATCGGACGTACCTATGACGCAGATGTTATCCGAGTCAATTCCCAGAGCGGTAAGGGAGGTATCGGTTATCTTCTGGAACAGACCTACGGTTACGATTTGCCGCCTAAGATGAGAGAACATTTCTCGTATCTTTGCAAGGATGTGTCCGACCACGAACATAAGGAGCTTAAGGTATCAGAGATTTTTGATATTTTTATGGATTCTTACTTTGATTGTGACAATCCTGTGGCCCTTGACCAAATGGAATTCGTTCAGTCTGCTGAGCGGGTGGAAGGTAGAATTACTTTTATCAAAGATGGCATAGCCACCAAAATGAATACGACAGGTAACGGTTCTTTGGATGCTGTCAGCAATGCACTGAAGGCTTTTACCGGTGATAAATACAAGTTGGAAGTCTACACCCAGCATAGTATGCATGGCAAAGGTTCCCAGAGTGTGGCGGCCGCTTACATCGGAATCGATGGTGGCGACGGCAAACTTTACTGGGGTGTAGGAACCCACACAGACATTATCCGCGCAGGTGCCAGGGCACTGCTTAGTGCTTACAATAATATGGTTCGAAAGGAGAAATAGTTATGGGAATGACAATGACACAAAAAATTCTTGCACATCATGCCGGTTTGGAAACTGTAACCGCCGGTCAGCTGATTAATGCAAAGCTGGATATTGTGCTTGGTAATGATATTACGACTCCGGTGGCAGTCAATGAATTCAAGAAAGCCGGATTTGATCAGGTTTTTGATAAGGACCGTGTGGCAATTGTACTTGACCACTTCGTGCCCAATAAAGATATTAAGGCAGCAGAGCAGTCCAAGACCTGTCGCGAATTCGCCTGCGAGCACTGCGTAAGCCACTTTTATGATGTAGGTAAAATGGGTATCGAGCATGCCCTTCTCCCCGAACAGGGCGTGGTAACCGCCGGCGATTGTATCATCGGAGCCGACAGCCACACTTGTACATACGGCGCGCTGGGTGCTTTTTCCACCGGTGTGGGAAGTACCGATATGGCAGCAGGTATGGCTACCGGAATGGCGTGGTTTAAGGTGCCTTCCGCGATACGTTTTGAATTAAAAGGAAAGCTTCCCGCAAATTGCAGTGGCAAAGACGTGATTCTCTACATCATCGGTCAGATTGGCGTGGATGGTGCCCTTTATAAAAGTATGGAATTTACAGGAGAGGGTGTGGCAAGCCTTAGTATGGACGACCGCCTTTGCATCTGTAATATGGCAATTGAAGCCGGTGCCAAAAACGGTATTTTCCCGGTAGATAATGTAACCCGCGCCTATATGGAAGGCAGATGCGAAAGACAGCCGGTAGAATTTAGCGCAGATGCGGATGCAGAGTACGAACAGACCATAGAGATTGATTTATCGAAGATGGTTCCCATCGTAAGCTGTCCCCATTTACCCGAGAATACCAAGCCTGCAACGGAATTATCCGAAATCAAGGTGGACCAGGTTGTCATCGGAAGTTGTACCAACGGCCGAATGGAAGATATGGAAACAGCATGCCGTTATTTGAAGGGCAATAAAGTTGCTGACGGCGTGCGCTGTATTATCATTCCCGCAACAATGCAGATTATGAAAGAATGCGTGGAGCGCGGATATGTAACCGCTTTTATCGATGCGGGAGCAGTGGTTTCCACACCGACCTGCGGACCCTGTCTTGGCGGATATATGGGTATTTTGGCAGCGGGCGAGCGTTGTATTGCCACCACAAACCGTAATTTTGTCGGCAGAATGGGTCATGTGGACAGTGAAGTTTATCTTGCGAGTCCCGCAACTGCTGCCGCAAGTGCATTGACAGGTTACATTACCTGCCCGAAGGAGGTGTAAGTATGAATACACATGGAAAAGTTTTTAAATATCCCGACAATGTGGATACCGATGTTATTATCCCTGCACGTTATTTGAATACACCGAAGGCAGAGGAACTGGCACTTCACTGTATGGAAGATATCGATACGGAATTTGTGAAAAAAGTGCAGCCCGGTGATGTTATGGTGGCCGGCTGGAACTTTGGTTGCGGTTCTTCCCGCGAACATGCGCCCCTGGTTATCAAAACCTGTAAGACCGGGTGCGTCATAGCCAAGAGCTTTGCGAGAATCTTTTACCGAAATGCCATAAACATCGGACTTCCCATTCTGGAATGTCCCGAGGCGGCGGAAGAGATTAATGCAGGCGATGAAGTAAAAGTAGATTTTGATACCGGTGTAATCGAAAACGTCACCACCGGAAAAACGTACAAGGCACAGCCTTTTCCTGATTTTATTCAGAATATTATTGCCAAAGGCGGGCTCCTTGCATCATTAAAGGAGGATTAAAATATGGATAAAAAAATTGCAGTCATCCGGGGCGATGGCATCGGTCCTGAGATCGTAGGTGAGGCGTTACAGGTTTTGGATGAGGTGGCCAAACTTTACGGCCATAATTTTACTTATGACGATGTGGATATGGGCGGATGCGCCATTGACAAGTGGGGCGATCCGCTTCCGCAAGAGATGCTTGATAAATGTGTGAATTCCGACAGCGTTTTATTAGGTGCCGTAGGCGGGCCGAAGTGGAATGATGTGCCCGGGCCTATGCGCCCCGAAAAAGGACTTTTAAGATTAAGAGCGGGAATGGGCGTCTACAGTAATAACCGCCCTGCCAAAATCTGGCCCCAGCTTGCCGCAGCTTCACCCTTAAGTCCTGCCATTGTGGAAAAAGGAATTGATTTCATCATTGTACGTGAATTAATCGGCGGAATTTATTTCGGTAAGCACGAAACCGTGGAAGAAAACGGCGAATTAAAAGCAATCGACGAGCTTACCTATACCGAAAGCGAAATCGAAAGAATCGGCCGCATTGGTTTTGAAACCGCTAGAAAGCGTAATAAACAGTTATGTTCCGTAGAAAAGAGCAATGTATTGGATAGCAGCCGCTTGTGGAAGAAGGTAATGCACAAGTTGGCGGAGGAATATCCCGATGTAACATTAACGGATATGCTTGTGGATAACTGCGCAATGCAGATTGTCAAAAATCCTGCCCAGTTCGACGTAGTGGTTACGGAGAATATGTTCGGGGATATTTTATCCGACGAAGCTTCTATGATTACGGGCTCTATCGGTATGATTCCTTCTTCCAGTCTGGGAAGTACAAGTTGCGGATTATACGAGCCGATTCACGGCTCTGCCCCCGATATTGCGGGCACGGATATGGCCAATCCCATCGGAACCATTCTTTCCGCGGCAATGATGTTAAAATACAGTTTTGATATGCCCAAAGAGGCAGACTGCATCGAAAAGGCTGTTTTCGCAGTTTTAGATAAAGGTTACAGAACTGCAGATATTATGCCTACAGATGTTGAAGAAGCGCAGAAATGTGTTAAAATAGGTTGTAAAGAAATGGGCAAACAAATCAGATTGCATTTACGAAAGGAGAAATAAAGTGTTATTATCCGGCGCAGATATTATTGTAAAAACATTAATTGAACAAGGGTGTGAAACCGTCTTTGGTTATCCAGGAGGACAGATTATCAATGTCTACGATTCCCTTTATAAATATCAGGACGAAATCACTCATATACTTGCTGCACACGAACAGGGTGCGGCACATGCGGCAGACGGATATGCCAGAGCAACCGGAAAGCCCGGCGTGGTAATTGCTACTTCAGGTCCCGGCGCAACCAATTTGGTAACCGGTATTGCAACTGCATATATTGATTCTGTACCGATGGTTGCTATTACAGGTAACGTTATGACATCCCAGATTGGTTCCGACAGTTTCCAGGAAATCGATATCACCGGTGTTACCTTGCCGATTACGAAACATAATTATTTCGTAGGAAAGATTGAGGATTTAGCCGATACAATTCGTGAAGCCTTTGTGATTGCGGCTTCCGGTCGTCCCGGTCCTGTTTTAATCGATGTTCCCAAAGATATACAGCAGGCAAAATATGAATATGAACCGAAGGCGCCTGTTGTTCCCGGCGGCAGAATTTGTGCCAAAGAAATCCGTATTTCTCCGGCAGCAGATTGTATCAACAAGGCGGAGAGACCTTTTATTTATTTCGGTGGAGGCACGATTACTTCTGAGGCCCAGGAAGAAATGCTTCAGTTGGCAGAGCTTATCGATGCTCCCATCGGATGCTCTATGATGGGTATTTCCGGCGTTCCTACCGATCACCCAAGATTCCTTGGAATGCAGGGTATGCACGGACATTACGCTTCTTCTATGGCAATGCATAATGCGGATTGCATCATTGCGTTAGGTGCGCGCTTTAATGACCGCGTAACCGGCAATCGTGCAAAGTTCTCCGTAGGTGCCAAGATTGTACATATTGATATTGAAGGTGCCGAGCTTGGTAAAACCACCAACGATGCACATATGCTTCGCGGCGATATCAAAATGACTCTTGAGAAGCTTTTACCCTTAATTAAAAAGGACGAAAAGCCGGAATGGATGGCCAAAGTTGCCGCATTCCGTGAAGAAGAAACACGCGTACAGGATAATCGCGAAGGTATGACACCCCGCAATTGTCTTATGGCTTTAAACAAATACTTAGGTGAAAATACAGCGGTGGCAACTGACGTAGGCCAGCACCAGATGTGGGCGGCTCAGACCGTAGAATTCAAGAAAACCCGAAGATTTATTTCAAGCGGTGGCCTTGGCACCATGGGCTTTGGTATGGGTGCTGCCATTGGCGCGGCTATGGCAACCCGTGAAAGATCCGTGCTTGTTACCGGTGACGGTAGCTTCGGTATGAATTTAAACGAAATGGCAACTGCCGTTACGTACAACGTACCGATGGTTATTTTATTAATGAACAACGGCGTACTTGGTATGGTTCGTCAGTGGCAAACCTTGTTCTTCGATAAGCATTATTCCAACACTATTTTGGACCGCCGGACTGATTTTGTGAAATTGGCTCAGGCTTTTGGTGCAGATGGTGCGGTAGCAACCAATTTGGAAGAGTTAGACGACGCGCTTGCCAAAGCGTTCGCCTGCGACGGACCTTTTATCGTGGATTGCAGAATTGATAAAGACGAATTTGTACTTCCCATGCTTCCTCCCGGAGGTTCTATGGATGACATTATTGTAAAGGTAGGTGACTAGGATGGAGAGATATACAATAGCGATTTTGGTTAATAACCAGTCCGGTGTTTTGAATCGTGTAACCAGTATGTTCCGACGCAGACAGTTTAATATTGCCTGCCTTACCGTTAGTGAGACTGAGTCACCGGATTATTCCCGAATCACCATTTTATTTGAGGGAGAAGAGAGTAAAAAGAATCAGTTAATTAATCAGTTTTATAAGCTTCCCGATGTAATTTCCATCAAAGAGCTTCACGCAAAAGATTCCGTAAGCCGTGAATTGCTTTTGATTAAAGTGGCAAATTCCCCGGAAACACGTGAGGAAATCCGCTCTGCGGCAGAAGCTTTTGAGGCAAAAACAGTGGATTATACGAGAGAATCCATCGTGATGCAGGTTACCGGAGACCGCAAGCGCATTGATGATTTTATCAATATTATGCGTGATTTTACCATTATGGAAATCTGTCGTACCGGTCTTGTAGCCTTACAGTGCGGTGATGCCACCATTCGTCAGGAGACAAATTAAGGCAGAGAGTCATTTTGAAGGACAAAGTAAGTATTGTAAATTTGGGCGAAATTTAGGAAAAGTATAGTGCTGAAGCAAATAAATCATTCCTGCGCAGGGGAGTTTGGAGCCACCGGTACTTAAGTTCTGTATTTTAGAACTTTATGTACCGTTGTGTGCGACAACTAGCGAGAGCGTGCCCCAGCGGAATGTATTATTTGCAAAGGCGTTCTTAGAGTAGATTAATTTCGCCCCATCACAAAAAAGAAAAGAGGACAAAGAAATGAATAGAATATTTTATCAGCAGGATTGTGATTTACAGAAATTAAGCGGAAAAACCGTAGCAATCATCGGTTACGGTTCACAGGGCCATGCTCACGCATTAAACTTAAAAGACAGCGGAGTGGACGTTATTGTTGGTTTGTATGAAGGAAGTAAAAGCTGGGCAAAAGCTGAAACACAGGGTCTTAAAGTTATGACCGCAGCAGATGCAGCTAAGGCAGCAGATGTAATTATGATTTTGATCAATGATGAAAAGCAGGCAAAGCTTTATAAGGAAAGTATTGAGCCTAACTTAACCGAAGGTAAGACTTTGGCATTTGCACACGGTTTTAACATTCACTTCGGTTGTATTAAGCCCCCTGCAAACGTAAACGTAATTATGATTGCGCCTAAGGGCCCCGGTCATACTGTAAGAAGCGAATATCAGGCAGGCAAAGGTGTGCCTTGTTTGATCGCAGTTGAGCAGGATGCAACAGGCGATGCCTGGGATATCGGTTTGGCATATGCTTTGGGTATCGGCGGTGCACGTGCAGGTGTGCTTGAAACCAACTTCCGTACCGAAACCGAAACCGACCTTTTCGGTGAGCAGGCAGTACTTTGCGGTGGTGTTTGTGCCTTAATGCAGGCAGGTTTTGAAACCTTGGTGGAAGCAGGTTACGACCCCAGAAATGCTTATTTTGAATGTATTCATGAAATGAAGCTTATCGTAGATTTAATTTATCAGAGCGGTTTTGCGGGAATGCGTTACTCTATTTCCAATACAGCGGAATATGGTGATTACGTAACCGGACCCAAGATTATCACTGAAGATACTAAGAAGGCTATGAAGAAGATTTTGAGCGATATCCAGGATGGTACTTTTGCCAAAGATTTCTTACTGGATATGTCTGATGCAGGAAGCCAGGTT
>JAGAQZ010000144.1 GCA_017622505.1 Lachnospiraceae bacterium | reverse complement strand
ACAGAAGCATCATACCGCCGGCGATCCAAATGTAAGTCATATCACCGCCCGGCGTAATCACCGTCGCAGTAATGGCATTCATATAGTCGGGTAATTTTAACTCCAAAAATACCTGTATGATGGTGACTATAATGGTTCCCAACATAAAAAGCATTTCTCTTTTGCGTAGATATTTTAAGATAGAAAACACTGTCTTTTCCTCCCTTTCTGTGGCAGTTACATATTTTAGCATAGAATATAATGTATTACAATGTAGTAGTTTTGAACATTATATGAAAAAACTCTGACAATACAGTATGTCAGAGTTTCTTTTTTACCTACTTTTTTGGTTTTTTGCTATCAATAATGCTCTCTCAATATAAGGTACAGCATTCAAATGCGGAAGATAGAATTTGGCCGTCATTTTTTTTAACCAATCATAATGTTCTCTTATTTCTTCTTCCGATAATTGTATTCGCTTAAGCATGTCCAAAGTAAGCGGCATATTGGTATCAACGCTGCAACTCATCAGACAATGGGAATAAAAACATAAAAGCTTGGCTTCCTTTGTTTCAAGCACTTTCTTTTTCTCTTCCATCAAGGCTTCAAACCCGCTTACCGTCTTGATTTCTTCAATCTCCGGCATAATGTATTGATCAAAATCATCTCTGATGCGGTTCATAATAACAAGCACCGGCATATCCTTGGGAAGGTAACTTTGATAACCGTCTATTGTATAATCCAAACCGTTATGAACAGTAGAAAGATAGCCGCAATGAGGCAGAAACACATTCTCCTCGATACAATTCATCTGATTGTAAATGTATTGTGTTTCTATTTTATCACGTATCTCGTCAAAGCGGCTTGCACTGAATTGAAAGCTGAAACTACATCCGGTAGCCACACTGTTAAAGCGGCTATTCTTCATATAAATAAAAAGATATCCGTCCTCCAACTCCTTCCACCAGTTCATACCTTTACATTTAAAACCTGCTTTTTTGAACATAGGCTTAAGAATCTCTTTTACAACCATATCCCTTTTTTCATTGGGTTTCATGCTGATTTTATTCTCTTTCTCTGTGCTCATTTCAAGTTTTCCCCCTTATCTGCTTTATATAAACAAACTCATAGATTAATATCCGTACTTCTTCTTATTCGCCAATAAAAATATCACCGTAACCACCGTTGCAAGTAACTCTGCTGCAATTACCGCGCACCAAATGCCCTCCAAGCCCAGAAATAAGGGAAGGACAAGGACTGCTACCACCTGAAAGAGAAAGGTTCGAAGGAACGATATAATTGCCGATGTCAGCCCGTCGTTCAATGCCGTAAAGAAGGCGGAACCAAAGATGCCTACTCCCGTAAAAAGGAAAGAGAAGGAGTAGATAAAAAATGCTTTCTCTGTCATATCAAAAAGCTCCGGGTCGTATCCCACATACAGCTTGGAAAGGGGCATCGCCAACAATTCCCCGGCTATCAACATAGCAATCGAGAAACCTGCGATTATAATACAACTCTTTTTTAAAAGGTTTTTTAGCTCCCTTGGGTGCTTGGCACCGAAATGGAAACTTACCACCGGCGCCACTCCTACGGAATATCCTAAGAAAATTGCGACAAAGACAAAAGATACATACATCAAAACGCCGTATGCCGCCACGCCGTTTTCGGCGGCATAGCGCATCAGCTGAAAGTTATAAAGCATACTCACCAAAGACATAGAGATATTGGTAACAAACTCCGATGCCCCGTTTGTGCAGGCTTTCATCAACGCTTTGATATCAAGGCCGGTAGCCGTCAGGCGCAACAGACTTTTATTGGGAATGGCAAAATAAACAAGCGAAATCAGACCGCCCACAATCTGACTTCCGGCAGTAGCCCAGGCCGCCCCGGCTAATCCCCAGTCAAAAATCGCAAGAAAAACATAATCAAGCACCATATTGGTAACGCCGGAAAAAATCGTCACAAACAATCCAAGCCCCGGCTTCTCAGCCGTAATAAAAAAAGTCTGAAACTCAAACTGCAGAATAAAGAAAGGCAGGGCAATCAGAAGAATCTGCCCGTAAATCACGCAATAGTCAATTAACACACCTTCCGCACCCAGCAGAATCGCAATGGGACGAAGGCAAAAGAAACTCACTGCCATAATCACCAAGGCCAGCACAATACTCACGTAAATAAATAACGAAAACAGCTTTTTCGCTTTTATTTTATCGCCCTCACCCAAAGTCTTGGCAATCAATGCACTGCCTCCGGAACCGAACATAAAACCAAAAGCCCCGAGAAGCATTAGAAAAGGATATATTAAATTTACTGCCGCAAAAGGCGTTTTCCCTACATAATTGGACACAAAAAATCCGTCCACCACACCGTAGATTGATGTAAAAATCATCATAAAAATCGGCGGCAGGGTGAAACGGAATAATTTGCCGTAGGTAAAATGATCTGATAATTGGACTTTCATAACCTTTTAACTAACCTTCTACATAATAAAATATCTGAAATTTTATCTAACGACTACTTCCTTATACACTTCCACCAATAAACAGGAAATGCAAAGCAAATCAAAGTAACAAAGGCACCAATCCAAATGCCCTTGGCATTTCCGGTCAGGTTCTCGTTATTCTTAGCGTGAACCGTAAAAAGCGCAATGCCTGCAATACACAAAACAATGCCTACAATGATACCGACAATACTAAGCCACAACAGAATCGTGGGAACTGCTGCCGACACATCCATACTTCCCATGGCCGAAGACACCATAAGCACAATGCTTACAATCATAAGTACAACACTTGCGATTACTTCAATTAAAGGAAAAAAGGCCATAAATGCATATCCGAATTTTTTCATAATGATTCTCCTTATGCGTGTATTTTACGCACTTTCTTTTGTATTTTATCCAGTCTATTGTGACATCTTTTTCTAAAAATGGCAACCTTTTCTGTTTTCTTTTATGACTATGGTTTGAAAGTTTTACTTTTAATTTCTCTTTTACATTTATAATATAATTCGACTTCTCAGCCGATATAGTTATATAAGGCACTTTATTACAGTTCTCAAGGAGGAGATTGTATGGCACTTATCATTCAAACAAACAATACAGCTTTGGGCGCAAAAGGGATTTTGGCAACCAATGGCAACGATAATGATAACCGCAGGAATGTTTTTGCGGGTAATTTTAATGTGGGCGGAAATGACCCTATTGCCGAGAAACGTATGGAAGCGCAGAAAAAAGCCATAAAAGTCATCGGCGATGCCTGGAATACGGACAAAGAAATTGATCGCAGCATCGATGAACGTCGGGCCCACTACGAGAATCAAATAGCAATCAAAAAAGAAGCCCAGTCGCAAATTGGCAACATAAACGAACAAATTGATGCTCTTAAAAAGGAGTACGGCGTTACTGAAGATATGACTTATAGGGAATGCCCTGCTGAGTTCAGACAACGTTATTCGGAATTAAAAGATCAGGCTGACAGCTTTTATGCTGAAATTTACGAGGCGGATAAATTAATCCGGGATGATTTGGCCGATATCCGCGCCATTGGTATTGAGCGACTGAAATCTTCGCCTATGGCAGAAGCGCAGGAAACGGCTGAGAATATTGAAGAAGCCGCCAACAAACAGATTGTGGACATTGCAATGCAGGAAGGCAAAGATAAAATAGAGGAAGAAGCCAAGGAGCGGGAAGAAAAAGCGGAAGAAAAGGCCCAAAAGCAAAAACTGCAGGATGAAAAATTAGAAAAAATCCAAGAAGAACGGGCTCTTAGGGAAGCAATGATCAAACAAACCAAAGAATCCGTAGAAGAAGCTAAAGCCAAGAACCGCGAAAACAATACCCCTGATATTCCTCTGGAAGACCTGGTGAAAATCGCAAAGAGTAACAGTGAAACAAGCAAGGCACAGAAAACACTGAAAGAAATTAAAAACAGTATGAGTCTTTTGGAAGCAGATTTAACAGGCATTGAAGTGGATACGGAAGTATAAAATAATTTATATTCTATTTTTATATTAATCAGCAAAAGGAGATGCATAATTCGCATCTCCTTTTTATTATTTCATAATGACTCAAGCTTTTTACATTCCCTACGCCCACTGGCTCTGGTACAACTCGTAGTAAAATCCTTTCTCTTTTAACAACTCGGCATGTGTTCCCTGCTCGATGACGTTGCCGTCCTTCATAACAAGAATCACGTCCGCGCTCTGAATGGTAGACAGTCTGTGCGCAACGATAAAACTGGTCTTGCCTTTCATAAGCCTTGCAAAAGCATCCTGTACCTTCATTTCTGTTCGGGTATCAATAGACGAAGTCGCCTCATCGAGAATTAAGATGGGCGGATTCATCAGCATAATACGGGCAATACAAAGCAACTGCTTCTGGCCGTTTGACAGGTTTCCGCCGTCCTCAAGAATCTCGGTATCGTAGCCTTTTGGCATACGCGTAATAAAACTGTGGGCGTGAGCCTTTTTCGCCGCGTCTATAATTTCTTCCATACTTGCATCGGGATTGCCAAAGGCGATATTCTCGCGGATAGTACCATTTTTAAGCCAGGTCTCTTGAAGTACCATACCATACGAATCACGCAAATCATGACGGCTCTGTTCGTCGATAGGCACACCGTCCAAAATGATATCGCCCTCGTTAATATCATAAAAGCGCATCAACAGGTTAATCAACGTAGTTTTACCGCAACCCGTAGGACCTACGATTGCCACGCGCTGACCCTGTTTTACATGCAGGTTAAAATCTTCAATCAGTTTGCGCTCCGGCACATAAGAGAAGGATACATTTTGAATGGTTACATCGCCCACAAGCTTAACGCCCTGGGCAAAAGCGTTGGTGTTCTGTACTTCTGATACAGATAACTTACTTCCTGCGCTATTTGTATTCTTTTCAACATTCTTCTTAGAATCATCTGATGCAAGTGCCTCTACGCTTACCGCATCCTTCTCATCCGCCTCATTTAAGAACTTAAAGAAGTTCTCCGCACAAGCCAAGGCGTTCTGGAATTCCGCAATCACACCGGAAATTTCATTAAAAGGCTTGGTGTACTGGTTTGCATAGCTTAAAAAGCAAGATAGCTCACCCACGGTAATTGTCGCATTTTCGCCCATAACAAGCAGGGCACCAAACACGCCAACCGCCGCATACACAAGAGAATTGATAAAACGTGTCGCCGGGTTGATTAAAGATGAGAAGAAAATCGCCTTCACGGAAACCTTCTGCAGTCTCTCGTTAATTTCATCAAAACGCTCCAAAGCGTCTTCTTCCTTACCAAACGCTCTGACAATCTTCTGATTTCCCACCATTTCTTCGATGTAGGCGGTCTGCTCGCCTCTGGTAGATGACTGCTTGGTAAACAGGTTAAAAGTCTTTTTGGATACAAAAGCTGCCACAAAGAAAGACAGGGGCGTAACCAAAACTACGATTAAGGTAATTTTTACATCAATGGCCAACATAAAACCTAAGGTTCCAAGGATTGTAAGCACACCCGTAAAAAGCTGGGAGAATCCAAGCAACAAACCTTCCGAGAAGGTATCTACATCCGCAATGATACGGTTTACAAGCTCACCATAGGATTTATTGTCGATATAACGAATGGGCAATCTCTGTAATTTGCGGATTGCGTCCTTACGCATTCTTGCCACTACATTTGCCGTCATTCGGTTGTTGCACAGGTTCATAACAAACTGCGCTGCCATCGTTACCGCAATTACGATAACACCGATGAAAAGCAACCGGCCAATGCCCGCAAAATCCACTGCCCCCGCGCCTAAACATAAGTCCACTCCCTTACCGATCAGAATCGGAAGGTAAAGCGTTCCCACTACGGAAAGCAGGGCACAAAACAGGGAAATCACCAGAAGTACCGTATTTGCTTTGATATATTTAAAAATCTGTCGAAGAGTTCTTTTACGCATTGTTTGCCTCCTCTCTATCCTCAGGGAACTGAGAATAATAGATTTCGGCATAGACTTCGCAGGACTTCAAAAGCTCCTCGTGAGTTCCCATTCCTGCCACTTCGCCCTCGTCCAAAACAATCAGAAGGTCCGCATCCATAATAGACGCCGCTCTCTGGGATACGATAAAACAAATCGCATCTTCCGTAAGTTTACGGATTCCCTGACGCACTTTGGATTCTGTAGCATAGTCTAAGGCGCTGGTACTGTCATCCAGGATTAAAACATCCGGCTTTCTCACAAAAGCTCTTGCCATACAAAGTCTCTGACGCTGACCGCCTGAGAAGTTTTTACCACCCTGCAAAACCGCCTCCTTTAAGCGGTTGGTTTTTTGTTCCACAAATTCTTTTGCCCGGGCAAGCTCCAACGCTTCCCACATTTCCTCTTCGGTAGCGTCCGCCTTACCCCACTTAAGGTTTTCTTCAATGGTACCCTTAAAAAGCACCGCCGTCTGGGGCACAATACCGATGCGGGCACGCAAATCTTCAGTGTCACAGGCTGTAATGTCTTCACCATTTACAAGAACGCGCCCTTCTTTGGTCTCATAAAAACCTGCTAAAAGATTAATAAGGGACGTTTTACCGGAACCGGTACCGCCGATTACGCCTACGATATCGCCCTTTTTCGCCCGGAATGATAAGTTACTTACCGATGCCGAAGACGCACCTTGGTAGGTATAGGATACATTCTCAAATGTGATATCATTGATTGCGGGGACGGGGATATTTTTATTTTTCTCATTATCAGATGATTGTTTGTTGGCTATATTCTTGCTCTTCTTTTCATCCGATTTCTTATTCTTTTTTTCGCCTGCTGATGATACTTCTTTCGTATCTTCTTCATCGTATAGCATATCCGCAATACGGGAACCGCCGGCCATAGATTTGGTAATCGTGATAATCAAATTTGCAAGCTTAATGAGTTCCACAAGAATCTGCGCCATGTAGTTTACAAGCGCAATCAATGCGCCCTGGGTAAGGAAACCTGCGTCAATTTCCACGGCTCCACGGTATAAAAGCACCAACGTCGCCCCGTTTACAATCATAAAAGTCACCGGATTCATAAAAGCACTGACGCGCCCTGCAAACAACTGAAATTTCTTCAGCACATCCACAGATGCATCATATCCTTCCACTTCCTCTCGCTCCATAGAGAAAGCACGGACCACACGCACCCCGGTTAAGTTTTCACGGGTTTTAACCACAACCTTATCCAAAGCTTTCTGCACTTTTTTATAAAGAGGAATGTTAATCAGAAGAATTGCAAAAACCACTACCGCCAGAATGGGAATGGTCACAACGAAAATCATTGCGCCTTTTACATCAACGGTAAAAGCCATAACCATGGCACCGAATACGATAAATGGCGAACGCAGTAAAAGACGAAGGGTCAAATTCACCCCGGTCTGCACCTGGTTCACATCGCTGGTTAAGCGGTTCATCATAGTGGAAGTGCCGAATTCGTCCATCTGCTCGTAGCTTCTGGTCTGGATATGATTAAAAATCACGTGGCGTAAATTCGTTGCAAAACCAACGGACGCCTTTGCTGCGAAATACTGGGCAGTGATGGCACAGCCAAAGCCTACTGCTGCCAGAAGGAAAAGCACGCCTCCCATGGCAAAAATATGGCTTTTATCGCCTTTTTCAATACCGTTATCAATGATGCTTGCCATAACCAGGGGCACAAGCAACTCAAAAGAGGCCTCCATTAATTTAAACAGAGGCCCTAAAATTGTTTCTACTTTGTACTTTTTCAGATACTTAAGAAGTCGGAACATTTCTTTTTCCTTATTCGTTTTCTTCTTGCGAGATTTCAGCGTTTTCTTTTTCAACTTCCACAACCACTGTACTCTGCGGTGTTGTATTGCTTTCTTTATAAAGATTTTCTGACACCTGCAGAGTCTCGGCAGGCTCTGCTGCCGGTGAAGCCGCCTTGGTTCCCACAACCTTCTTAACCACCTTGAATCTGCAGGTATATACTACCGATGAATCGCAGAGATAGTCGTGGAATGCGCGGTTATTTTTATCAATCATAATCATAATGTAACCGAAATAAAAAATACCGCTCAAAAACCTACCAACACTCTCACGGTACAAAGCGTTCCAGAAGGTAAGGTTTCTGCCTTCCTTGTCCACTACCGTAAGATTAAATGCTCTTTTACCGATGGTTGTACCCGTAATGCTGGTGGTCAACACGAAATACAACAGGGTCAAAAGATAAAAGAAAATATCAAAAATATCATAATGGAACAGCACGTTTCCAAAGATAAAAGCATCCGGAAAGGCAAGCTCCATAAAGGCTACAGGGATTTTCAGACAAAAGAGCACAATGCCCAGTATACAGCTGTCTACAAGGTAAGCGCCCAGTCTCGGGAAAAAGCCTGCCTTAGTAACAGCTTGATTCATAGTACATTCCTCCGTTTTGGTGACTCTCGATAAACTCCAACATTGCCTGGTTGTCTGACTTAGGGATTGCATTCAAAATGCTTCCGAACATCGCCGTAAAAGGATCCATATCCGATGACTGCTCGTGGTAAACCACGTCATCACCCATATATCCAAGAACCTGCTCCTTGTAATCCTCGTAACGGGCAATACCGTCGATTAAGTCAAGTTCCAAAGCCTGATTTGCGGTAAAAGTTCTGCCGTCAGCGATAGGATAAATATCCGCAGGATCCATATTTCTGCCCTTCGCAATAATCTCGATAAAAAGTTCGTACATTTCATCTACCTGAGACTGCTCGATTGCAATAAATTCCTCGGTGACTTCCTGGCCGCCACCGCCGATGCCCTTATTGTCACCGCTTTTAATCATATACTCTTTAATACCAAGCTTATCATACAATTCCGTCATATCATAAACGGTCATATACACACCGATGGAACCTGTGGTTGTCATACGGTTTGCATAAATTTCGTCCGCAGACATAGCAGCATAATAAGCTGCACTTGCCGCGATGGAATCAAAATATGCATAAATGGGACGGCCTGTTTCTTCCTTGTATTCCATCAATTCCAAATATAAATCATCACCAATGTATGTATAACCGCCGCCTGAATTCACATAAAGCAGAATTGCCACATTATTCTCTGCTTCTGACAAAGCTTCGATATAATCTATGGTAGCCTGGTGATCATAACCGCCGCCTGCAGCAAAATATGACGTATCTGCGGAATCCATCATATCACCGTCTACTTTCACAATACCTACAAAATCCTCCATGGGAAAGCCGTACATATAACTGCTCTCCATATCAGCTCCCGTCATTTTCATAACGACCTTATCCAAAATGTTCATACCAACGCTGGACACGCCGATGAATACGAACAGAACCGCAGCAATCACGCCTGCAATCACTTGTTTCTTTTTCATTTTCATTCCTCCTAAGAATTCCTTTTACCTTTTATACCTTCGCAACTTCTCCCGCATCTTCGGGACTTTCAGGATATTTCGAATACAACAATTTTAGCAGAATAGGGGTTAAAATGGAAGATGTAATAATCAGCAAGATTACCGAGGTAAAATACACCGGGTCAAGCAGTCCTACCGTCATACCCTTCTGTGCCACAATCAAGGCAACCTCGCCTCGCGTCATCATACCGACACCCACTTTAATTGCATGTTTGGCCGGAATTTTGCAAGCCATAGACATAAGTCCGCAACCGATAATTTTGGTAAGTAAAGCCACTGCCACAAAACCAAGGGAGAACACAAGAATCGACCAGTCCATATTCTGAATATTGGTTTTTAAACCGATACTTGCAAAGAAAATCGGTCCAAACATAACGTAGGAATTGATGTCCAGTCTTCTTGCAATGTATTCGGAATCGCGGATGTTGCAAAGAATAATACCTGCCACATAAGCACCGGTAATATCGGCAATGCCAAAATAACGTTCCGCCACATAGGCCATAATCAAACAAAGCGCAAGACCTGCGATTGTGATTCTTCTTGTGTGGGGATAACGCTGGTCCACTTTCTTGAAAATCTTGTACGCAATATAACCGCCTACCAAAGCAAGACAGAAGAACAATACCGTATTTCTCACGACCATCCATGGGTTTGAGTTAGGGTCGTTGAAACCGATTACTACGGTAAGCACAATCATACCGATGATATCGTCGATAATTGCCGCGTTGAGAATGGTAGTACCGATTTTACCTTTTAAGTAGCCCATCTCACGCAACGCCTCTACCGTAATACCTACGGAAGTTGCGGTCATAATGGTACCGATAAAAACTGCCTTAAAAAATTCGGGCGTACCCAACGCACTAAATCCGTAAAAGCACATATAAAGCAGGGCACCGCCAACCAAGGGCACAAATACGCCGGCGCAGGCAATCAACAATGCCTTAGGGCCTGTTTTAATCATTTCTTTTAAGTTGGTCTCAAGTCCGGCAGAGAACATAAGTAAAATAACGCCAATTTCTGCCATCTGCAAAATAAAATCCGTAGGCTGTACCCAACCCAAAAGGCAGGGGCCGATAATAAGACCGGCAATAATTTCACCTACAACCATGGGCGCCTTGCACTTGCGGGCAAGGATACCGAACACTTTGGCAAATATAATAATAATCGCCAAATCCTTAAACACTAAATACGCTGACATTTTTCAACTCTCCTCTTTTATCCGTATTAGGATTTTTATATAAAAATTTTTCTAAACTTGCTTAATCTGTAAACCTAAACCGTTTGCGACGCGAATTCACTTCTTTTACAAAATTACACAGAAGAAGTAAACCGCAGCATAACAAATCGGCTGATGCAACAAATACACTAACAATGAATGTCTTCCCAAGAAGGAAAGAACGGGAATTTTAATCGATAAGGGTTTCTTTACCCATTCTTTCGTGCCGATTAATTTCCAGAAGAAATAACCGCACATATATAAGAAAAACCAGGGAATCAAGGGATAATAATCTCCCGAAGCGAAATCCGCCAGCGGAAATCCCAAATAAGCAGTTGCAAAATTCCGATACAAAAAGTCCGGAAGTTCTATAAGCTTAAGTCCTTCAAAGCCTAAATTACCATCGGACACATTACGGGTCAGTACAAAAAGCACCAATGAAAGACCAAGTCCCATAGGCGCATGCTTATCTTTGATTACCTTTTCCAAGGGGATTACGATTAACATAGAAGAACCCAAGAGTACCAACACGCCAAAGTTAATTGCCTGTCCCGGCGTAAAAACATAGGTTACAAAAGAAACCAGCGCTGCTGCCCCAAGTACCGTCAGCCCCCTGCGCAAATGTCTCTTTCCGATGGCACTACACATCCCTGAAAGAAAAATAAATCCATAGCCGATACTTTGTTGGAAAACATAGCCCGGTATATTGCGGACTGAAAAAGAACCGTCTCCCATAATCATCACATCAAACATAGTGTGGAAAACAATCATCATAATCAATAAAAGACCACGTATGCTGTCTAAAAGATGATAACGGGGTTTTGTTTCCGCCATATTGGATTGTTCCTTTGTTGTTATCGCCTGATCCGTCATTTATTTCTGCCTTATATAATTATTTTATTGCACCATTCCAATAATGCTACTTTTTTATTGAATTTGCAAGTAGCTTTTCGCACGAAAAACATAGGAATTTCGGGAATTCTTTGTTATAATTCCCCTATGAAGTCTTTTATTGATGAAAAATTATTTGAAGAAGCCAAAAACAGAATGTACGGTAAGGTCCAAGGCGAGAAGGGAATCGGGACTTTAAGCGAGAAATCGGTTCACTCGGTTTTGAAATATTACTTTGCCCCGGACGAGAAGTACCATGAACAGAAAATCGGCACTTTTGTGGCGGATATCTGCATTGATGGGGAGATTTATGAAATCCAGACGAAACAGTTTTATCTGATGAAACGGAAGCTGACGAAGTTCTTAGAAGAACATGAAGTTACCATTGTGTACCCGGTTTCCCTTGTGAATACTTTGCACTGGGTGGAATGTGACAAGGTAAGCAACTTAGCAAATCCTTCGGATATTGACGTGACTGCCGACGAAAGTAAGAACCGTCGCATCACCACCAGCCGTAAAACCCGCAAAAAAGGAATGCCCTACTTATTTTTTCATGAATTGTACGGCATTAAGGATTTCTTACATCATCCGAATTTGCATTTTATATTGGCTATTCTGTCAACGGAAGAATATCGCCTTTTGGATGGCTACGGCCCGCAGAAGAAAATCCGCGCCACCAAAACGGATAAGGCACCTATTGAATTGTTGGACTTGATTACCATTAGGAAGCCGGAAGATTATAAGCAGCTGATTCCTGAAGGTTTGCCCGAAGAATTTACTTCCGATATTTTTGCAAAGAAAGCAGGGATTGGGCGAAGTCTTGCCGGAACCGCGCTTAATATTTTATATGAGATGAAAGTTGTAAAACGTATTGGAAAGCAGGGAAATGCCTATATCTATCAGGTGAAATGATATTTTAGAATAAAACTTTGTTGAATTAACAGACCTTTGTCGATATTTGTCGACGCGTTTTTATTGTAAATATATTATACAAATGTTACCATTTGAGCATGCATATCGCATGCTCTTTTTACATTT
>JAGAQZ010000143.1 GCA_017622505.1 Lachnospiraceae bacterium | reverse complement strand
TTATATTTTTTCGGAGGTATCTACAATGAACAAAGGTACAGTTAAGTGGTTTAACAACCAGAAGGGTTACGGTTTCATTTCTGACGAATCAGGAAATGATGTATTCGTACACTACTCAGGACTCAACATGGAAGGCTTCAAGACTTTGGAAGAAGGCGCAGCTGTTGAATTCGAAGTAGTTAACGGCGAAAAAGGACCTCAGGCAGTAAACGTAACCAAGTTATAATTAATCAGTTTTATCGATGTGCCTATTCTTAAATATATATTTAGAAAAAAGCAGTATTGTTTTAACAGATTAACGAACATTACGTTCTAACGCTAAGATTCAAAAAAGGAACCTGTAACAAGGTTCCTTTTTCATTGTATCCTAAATTTATTCTCTTAAAATTTCCCACCACTCTTTTTCGGTAGTGTATGTCACCCACATAGCCGGTCTGACTCCGCCACTGCTCACCGTACAATAACGACCCTCATATTCAATCGTTCCCTCTGCATTCACAAAAGCAATCTTGCGTTCTTCCTCGCCCGGGGTACGAACCCACCACCAACTGTAACCATCTCTTTTTTCATAATTATAACCGCTACTGATATTTATATTAACCTTATGATCCATTGCGGCAGCAGGGGTTGGTTTCATTCTTCTTTCTTCATCAGTTGCAAAATACATTTCTGCTTCTTCTGCCGATAAAATAAACATATAATCTTGGCTTACCGGCCCGCTTTCGGTACCGTATTTCGGATTGTCCTCTGTTTCCACGGTAGTCAAAAGCACCAGTTCCTTTTCATACTTACTGGTACTGTCCGTATATAACTGATTTAAATATACCCGCAGTGCCGATTGTTCCCAATAATTCGGTTCATCTATCTTATTATGAAAATAACTTCCATCCAAAACTTCGGTACTTACCAGCAACAGTTTATCTCCCTGTCTATCTGCAACGTACCATTGTATTCTGTCAAGTCCTGCTTTGATATAGTCCGTTTCCATTGTACCAAAAAATACTTCATCGCCAACTTCTGCCGTAGCAAACGTTTTCAATTCCTGCTTATAATACACGATAGGGCGTACATATCTTATATACAATTCACCAATTCCCAGAATAACAATAACCACCACTGAAACGATCAACGAAATCACAATCTTCTTTTTCTTAATATGTTTCTCCCGCAATCTGTCACGAAATTCCGGAGTCATATACTCTTCATCTACCGGTCGATCTTCTTCCAGAAAAAGTTGAATCAGGAAACTATTCAGCGCATGTACAACAAGGGCAAATCCAAAAGAGGCAACCAACACCCATAGGAAAATCTGCACATCACCCACATACTCACTATACGTCACAAAAACTTTTACAAGTTCATGTACAATATACAAAGCCAGACTAATTTCACCAATCGTATATAGAATGACATTCTGAATCTTTATTTTCATACCAAGGAGCAATATCATTCCCAACCAAACCACACAGCTTAAATTCTGATAAAGCAAGGTAATCAGCTTCGCACCATACCCCGGATGTCCTTCCCATTCCTGATAATATCCGAAAAAGGAAAGCACTATCATCTGTCCATAAAACAAAACAATAAAAAGAACAATGGACACCGGCAACAACCATCTGTAATGTTTCTTAAAAAAGGCTACCACCTTATCGTAGTACCTCGCCATAAACATACCCGCAAGGAAGAAAATCGTAGTATTATACCACCATTCTCCCATAAACCAGCGACCGCCAGCCTCACTTGTGTCATGACCGAGAAGAAGGCTGAAAAGTATCAATGCCACCACAAATATGCTCATTGCTAACAAAGCTTTATCGGTTTTTTTAATAAATCGGAAAATAAAATAAAACGCCAGATAAAGAATCGTAATTTCCACCAAAAACCAGGTGTTGGTATTAATCAAGCGGATTCCCACCAAACATTTTATCATTTCGGTAACGCTTCCCACCGTCCCGAAATACAAACCAACTCCCACGGTATATAGTACATTCGAAACAAAAAACGGTATCAAAACCGCTGAAAGTCTTTTCTTTAAAAAAGTATCCAGATAATTGGGTTTCTTTTGCAAACTGGTCATCAGACCAAACCCGGAACAGAAGAAAAATATACTTGTAAAAAAGATACCCGCAAAAATAAAGTAACTGATAGGGCCCTTATACTCCATTCCATATTGGGTTATATGCTGAGTCAGGTGATGAATGATGATACCTACCGCTGCCACACCCTGCATGATTTTACTTTGCTTCAACGAAAGAAAATCTTCATGAAATTCTCCCTTTGGCGCAACTTTCATTTTAATCAACATAACGCCAAGTAAAATCAAAGGGTAAATGCACAACAATAAGTATTCCGGTTTCATACCTGCTCCTCTCAACGGCTATCCGTTACAAAATTTTACAATTTCATCAAAATGCAGATATCCTCCAAAGAGATCCAATGCGCTGCCAATGGTGGCATGCACACGATTATTCCCTAATTCTTTTAAAAGAGCCAAATCCTCCATTGCATGAATGCCGCCGGCATAAGTGACCGCATTCCCCTCATAAGTTCCAAGCAACGCTACCAGTTCCTTCTCAATTCCTTCTGCCTTGCCTTCCACATCTACGGCATGAATTAAGAATTCATCACAATACTGCTCCAACTCTTTTAAAAGTTCTATGGTTACATACTCTGAAGTTGCAGTCTGCCACCGATTGGTCATGATTTGATATCCCTCTGCTGTTTTGCGACAACTCAAATCAAATACTACGTGTTCACGGCCTACTGCATCCTTTAAAGCCTGCATTTTTTCTCTTGAAAGTATATCTCCGTCAAATAAATAAGATGTCACTATGACGTGAGAAGCACCTGCGTCCAAATATTCTTTGGCATTGCCGTTATGAATTCCGCCACCAACCTGCATGCCGCTCGGAAATGCCTGTAGGGCATCCACTGCCGCTTGTTTGGTTGCTTCGTAATATTCACTGCCTGCCTTATTTAAAAGAATGATATGTCCGCCCTTTAAACCGTTCTTGCGATACAAATCCGCATAATATGCTGAACTCTTCTCAGACACGAAATTTTCCTGCGCCTGATTCCCTTCATCTTTTAAACTGCTTCCCACAATCTGTTTTACTTTACCATTATGTATATCAATACAAGGTCTGAATTCCATTTACGTTTCTCCGTCCCGTTAAATATTTTATGCACACCATTATAAAATACAAAACGAATCGGGGCAAGTAGGTTCACATTTATTGCCCGCGACTCGTTATACAAGTTATTACTCAAATACAAGTTGCCGCAATTTGTAAATACCAATTGCCACAACAAGCGTTGCTGCTATAACACCCGCACAATAAATGTGTATATTCTGATTCCATGTCATATATTCAAAAATCAATAACATCGTATTCTGCATCATTATGGCACATAACCCGATTTCACCCATAAAGTCCAACACACGATTATTGACTTTTATCTTCATCATCAGCAAGAATACTATCGCTGTAAAACATACAATCATAGGGAATTGAACCGCCAATGTAACCGCCTTATCAAAATACCCCATTGTCATAACAGTTTCTGTCCAATATCCATAGTTTAGCATCGCATAGTCCGTACCATCAAAAAAAATGAAGAATCCAACAATCGCTACAATCAAAACAGGATAAAACCATTTTTTTAAAAATCTAATGATTTTGTCATAATGGCGCGCAACCATCATTCCTACAAAAAACAGAAGAATTGTGTTATACCACCATTCCCCTTCCAACCAGTTGGATATTGTTTTTCCTCTCAAATCATGACCGGCCAAAAAACTTACCACAATGATGGAAAGAATTACAATAAGCATACAACCGTATTGCAGAAACTCTTTCTTTAAAAAACGAAAAACGATATAAAATACTGTATACAAAAGCAATAATTCAACCAAAAACCACATATGGTCATTTAACAAAACAATACCTATAAATGCTTTTATCAAAACTTCGGCAGGATATCTGTCTCCCCTCATCAATGTCACAAATATGTATGCGAAATTACAGATGTAGAAAGTACATAACAACGTACCGATTCGATGAACAGGAAAACGTTTCAGGTAATCCTTGTCATTATGCAAACCTTTTACCGCTTCATATCCAAGGAAAAAGAAGAAAAAACCCATCAACAATGTTCCTGCGGGACGATAGTAAATCAACTCACCACCATAATTCGGAAATTCTAACATTCGTTCATTTAACTGATGTAACAATATTACAACAGAATACAATCCGAATAATTGTTTAAAGGTTCCCCTGTCATGAGGAACTTCAATAAATGATTTCCTCTTTGCAAAAGAAATCCCGGGCAGAGCAATCATCACCAGTGCTACCGTATACAATAGATATGGCACATTAAAAAAACCGGCAACGAAACATATCAATAAAGCACTGAGAATATATACAATCCGCTTATGTTTATTCTGCTTTCTGATAAGCGTATCTTCAGACATACTCAATGATTCATTAATCATCAATTGCGCTTCCTGTACCGTAATGGTAGCATCAGCGTCCACACGCTCACCTTTTAACAATTCCATAACTGAAACCTCAAAGAAATTTGCAATCGGTTCCAACATGGAAATGTCCGGATAACTTAATCCTCTCTCCCATTTGGAAATCGCCTTATCTGTAAGGCCTAGCTCGTCTGCCAGTTCCTTTTGCGTCAAGTGGCGTTCTTTTCTTAATACCGAGATAAATTCACCGATTTTTTCTTTATCCATAGTGACTTCTTCTCCTTACCCAAATGCTATCACACTACCTGTTTTTCAGCAATCGACCGTTGGTAGAATTGCCGATTTCAGGCAATATTTTATAAAAAAGACCACAAAACGAAACGTATTTCATTTTATGGTCTTTCAATTACAATTTATAATGCAACTTTTAGAATATTACCCTTCAATTACATCCTGCATATTGTAAAGTCCTGCACCCTTGCCTGCTAAGAACTTCGCAGCCTGTACGGCACCTTTACCGAATACAGCCTTAGAATATGCGGTATGGCTGAAGGTAATTACTTCATCTTCGCCTGCAAAAATAACGTCATGATCGCCTACAATGGTGCCGCCGCGCACTACCGCAAAACCGATTTCATTCTCAGAACGCTTCTCTCTCTTCTGGCTTCTGTCAAACACATATTCATAGCGGTTATCCAATTCTTCGTTGATGGAATCTGCCAACGCAAGGGCTGTACCGCTGGGGGCATCTTTCTTTAAGTTGTGATGTTTCTCCACTACTTCGATATCATATCCTGCAGGTGCAAGTGTTCCCGCTGCTGTTTTTAACATTTTTAATAAAAGATTGATGCCGAGAGACATATTTGCTGATTTTAAAACTGCCACTTTCTTGGAAGTCTCTTCTACCAAACGAATCTGCGCTTCATCAAGACCTGTTGTGCAAAGTACCACGGGGGTCTGAGTGTTCGCACAGTAGTCTAAAAGACCGTTTACAGCGGTTGCCGATGCAAAGTCAATAATAACGTCTGCTTTTACATCACACACATCAATACTTTTATATACGGGGTAAGTATTCTTAATTCCGTCAAAAGGGTCAATACCTGCCACAATTTCCATATCGGCTTCCTGGGCAATCAGTCTGGTAATAACCTGTCCCATTTTACCGTTACATCCATGCATAATTACTTTAATCATTCTTTTATCTCCTCACTATATTTTATAAAAAGGCAGAGACGACTCTGCCTTTTCTCTTATCCTTATAAATTCAGCTTAGATTAAACCATATTTCTTCATTTCTTCTTCCAAAACCTTAGCATGTTCAGGTTCCATCTCTGTCAATGGACGTCTTACGGTACCACCCTTGTCACCAAGAAGGTTCATAGCCTTTTTAACGGGGATAGGGTTCACTTCACAGAATAATGCATCAATCAAAGGAATTGCCTCTAACTGCATCTTGCGAGAGCCTTCCACGTCGCCTTCAAAGTACTTTGCACAGATTTCATGAGTCTGTCTGGGTGCTACGTTAGACAATACGGAAAGTACACCCTTACCGCCCAATGCAAGCATAGGAACGATCTGGTCGTCATTACCGCTGTAAACATCTACGCAACCGTCTGCCAATGCAAGAAGGTGAGCTGTCTGTGATAAATCACCGGTAGCATCTTTTACACCAACGATGTTTTCAACATCCTTGCACAATCTGACGATTGTCTTAGGCTGGATATTAACGCCGGTTCTTCCGGGAATATTATAAAGAATTACAGGAATCTTAATAGAATCCGCAATCATCTTAAAATGCTCGTATAAGCCCTGCTGAGTTGCCTTATTGTAGTAAGGTGAAACCACCAAAACTGCATCAGCGCCAAGCTTCTCAGCTTCCTGTGAAAGGTAAATTGCTGTTGCGGTACAGTTAGAACCTGTTCCTGCAATAACAGGAAGTCTTCCTGCTACCTGCTTTACACAAAAACCAACAACTTCCAAATGTTCTTCATGCGATAAAGTAGATGCTTCACCTGTGGTTCCGCAAACCAAAATAGCATCTGTTCCACCTGCAATCTGAAGTTCTATATTCTCTGCAAATTTCTCGTAATCTACATCCCCGTTCTCTTTAAAAGGGGTAATAATAGCAACACCTGCTCCGGTAAAAACTGACATATATGTCTCCTCCTGACTGGTCTTATATACCTATGTAAAAGGCATTTTTCTGCGTATAATCATAACACTACCCGTCGATTATGTCAACGCGCAGTGTTATAAAAATACCTATATTAAATTATATGCTTATAGGAGAAGAATGTTTCTCTGTCTATTACATTTTTACCGTTTGCGGTTATTTTTTATTCTTCCGCCTCCAATTGCTCCAATTTGCTTACGGATACTTCGTAAGCCACTCTCTTTTCAGCCTCTGTTTCGGAAATTTTCTTTACATATTCACGGCTTTGGATTCTGCCCCAGATTGCACATCTGGTTCCCACCTCAAATCCGGATGCGAAGCGGGCATTTCTTCCCCAGCAGATGCAGGGTATGTAATCCGATTTGCCGTAAGGCCTGTTTACCGCCAGTAAAAGATCCGCAATCTCTCTTCCCAACGGAGTTTTGCGGTAAATCGGTTCTTTACAAATATAGCCGTCCAGGAATATCTGGTTGGTTTTACTGCTCTCACCGATTTCCTCGATAAATTCCACTTCTCTGGCAAATACAGACAATACAAGTTTATTCTTTCGTTCCTCATGTCTGTTGTAGGAACGGAACTGTCCGGTCACCATAATTTTGGTGCCCCTGTAATCTTTTGTGACATCCAGCAATCTTTCGGATACCATCAAGGGGATAATGTCTGCCGATTCACTTAAACGTGTTACCAGCACATCCACCATATAGAATCCCTCTCCGTAAATTTCGTGGCTGAAAGCAAACTCTCCTACGATTTCACCCATTATTACCACCTGGTTGTTTTCAATTACCTTATCTGTCATTTTGGTTCTCCCTTCTTTGTCTTTCTACAAAAGAATTTTTTCTGTCATGCACTAATAAATATATGTTTTAAAAGCACACAAAATGACCTCTATTCAGCAAGTTTGCAAGGAAAATAGCGCGTGTTTCGACACCTTCGCACATATCTTTTACAAACTTTGACATTTTTCATCAAATACTTTCTAATCGTAGCAATTGTTTGTGAATTTTTAATGGGCAAATCCATATTTTTATAAAATTTTATTTTAAATACATTTTCTGAACACAAAAAGGCACAGACTGTTTTCACAATCTATGCCTTCATTGATTATTTCATTCTAAAAATCTCTATATCGCCGATTTGATGCGAGTTCAAAAATTATTCTACTACTACAACCCAGCCTTCAGGTCCTTCAATCTTTCCTAACTGAATGCCTGTAACGGTGTCATAAAGCTTCTGGCTTAATTCACCGATTCCGCCGTCCTTAATCTGAACCACTTCATCACCCTTTCTTAAGTGACCTACGGGTGAGATTACAGCTGCTGTACCTGTACCCCAAACTTCTTCCAAAGTACCGTTCTGTGCTGCTTCAAAGAGTTCATCTGCAGAAATCTTTCTTTCTTCTACAGGATATCCCCAGTCTCTACAAAGTTCGATACAGCTTCTTCTTGTTACACCGGGTAAAATACTGCCGTTTAATGCAGGTGTAACAACGGTTCCGTTAATCTTGAAGAAGATGTTCATGGCACCAACTTCTTCGATGTACTTTCTTTCTACACCGTCAAGCCAGAGAACCTGAGAATAACCTTCATCATGAGCTTTAACCTGAGCCTTCAAGCTTGCTACGTAGTTTGCACCTGCCTTCGCTTCTCCAAGGCCGCCGCGTACTGCACGTACATATTCATCTTCAATCCAAATCTTAACAGGGTTAAGCCCTTCAGGATAGTAAGCACCAACCGGTGAAAGGATGATGATGAACTTATATGTAGAAGAAGGACGAACGCCTAAGAACGGGTCTGTCGCAATGATAAAAGGTCTGATGTAAAGGGAAGTTCCGGGCTTGGTGGGAATCCAATCCTGGTCTACTTTAACAAGTTCCTTGATTGCCTGAAGAAAATCTTCTGCAGGAATGGTAGGAATACAAATTCTTTCGTTTGTATTGTTTGCTCTTTCAATGTTCTTGTCAGGTCTGAAAAGTAAAACCTTACCTTCTTCTGACTTATATGCCTTCATACCCTCGAACATTTCCTGTCCGTAGTGGAAAACCATAGCGGAAGGTTCCAATGAAATAGGTGCATAAGGTACGATTCTTGCGTCGTTCCAGCCCTTTTCCACACTGTAATCCATTACAAACATATGGTCCGTAAAAATAGTACCGAATGTTAAAGGATTATCCTTTCCGGGTTTCTCTTTGGGTGTCTGAGTTAATTCATATCTGATATTCATGTTGTCTCCCTTCGAGTGCAAAAGCGCTCATATGTAAATTTTTATAATACGTTACATTATTTTTTTATTATATTCTTCTTGTCCGAAAAGTCAACATTTTCTGTTTCTTCTTTTATTATAGAATGTATAGAATATTTTCTGATTATATG
>JAGAQZ010000142.1 GCA_017622505.1 Lachnospiraceae bacterium | reverse complement strand
CCAAATCGTCATATTTTAAAAGTCTTGACTCAAGGTTCTCGATATTGTAACGAACCTCTGACAATCTGGAAGTAAGATAACTGATATCTTCTACGGTTTCAGCCTTCTCAAGAAGGGCTAAAAGACTGGTTTCTTCCGCCAAATACATATCTCTCAAACCTTCAGTATCCACATATTCCAGTGTAATATCCTGCGTAGAAGTTGTTTTACTAACCACGTTCGAAAAGCCTGCCACCTGGTCTACAAAATCTTCCAACTTTGTATCCGGCACGCGAACCGTCATTTCCGCATATCGGTTACTGCCGTTGTAATATGCACTTCCGTTGTATGTATATGCATGTTCAATGTAACCGCCCATGGAAGCGACTTTATCTTCCACATTCGTCATCATCACTTCAAACTCTTCGGTTTCCACATCCATAGAAACAGTGCGAATCAATTTACGGTTTGTGGTAACATCCGAACCATTTGCCGAATCTCCGGTGGGTGCTTCTTCCATAGCACCCGAATCTTCCGTAATCATATCGTAGCTTTCTTCTGCCTCATAACCGGTCTCATATTTGATGCCGTTGTCATATTGCACCATACCATTTACGTCAGAAGTAGCCATATCACTGTACTTCCCGCCACAAGCCACCAGACTGCAAAGCATAAGCCCCGTCATTGCAATTACCAAACACTTCTTTTTCATACCAACCATTTTCATTTTTTTCTGTTTCATAAGCTCCTCCTTAATATCAAAACACCCTTTTCGGGAATGTCTTTTTCATGCTTCTAAAACAGATACGGATTGCAAACAGGAAATTTATGGATTTTATAGTAAAAAATTTAAAAATATAAAAAATTATATATAATCTTTCTTTTTTCAAAATAATTGCAAATGTATAAATCCTATTCAAAGCAATTGCACATTATCTTTCATTTATGATAGAATAAAAAGCAGTTTATGGATTGATTTCGGGAAAAATCCGCAAAAAGAGGTCATTTTATGAAAAACGGTTTAAAAATATTAAGAAACAACATAACCATATTGATTTGTGCACCAATCTTCGGCTTACTTTTACTCCTTTTGGTTCATCAGTTGCCGACAGAACCGATGCGTCAGCACGTATATTGGTCTATGGATATGATTGAACAGGAGTTTACGGACGAATTGGTGGTTGACGGATATCGCTCAACTTTGACAGGGAATTTTACTGATTGTTTAATGCTGGAACATGCTATTTATAATAATCCTGAACACTCCTCATTAGAACAGGTTATGCATATGTATCGCACCGAAACCTACAATGTAGAAGGTGACCCTACCGGTTGGTGGCCGGGACATTCATTGAAGGATTATGTAGAGTTCGTACCGCAGCCCCGCGAAGTCGAATACGGCCGTTATTGGCATGGGTATCTGGTGGTATTAAAACCGGTTTTATTGTTAACTTCCTTTAACACCTTCCGTCTGTTAAACTCGGCACTGCAATTGTTCGGCGTAGGTTGCATTATAATGGGACTGACCCGTAAAAAAGAAGAACCTTTGGCAAAGGCATTTTTAATTTCCCTGCCGTTTATGTTTTTTATCAGTACTTTCTCTTCATTGTCATTAAGTATTTGCTTTTATATATTAATTTTTGCCCTATTAGCGCAAATCAAATGGGACCAAAAGTTATATGATAAAAAACTATACTATATTTACTTTCTAATCGTAGGTATCACTACCTCATATTTTGACTTTTTAACCTATCCTTTGGTTACATTGGCATTTCCTTTGGGCATATATTTATACACACACGGACAAACTGTAAAAAAAGATTTTCGAACCATCTTTTGTTTCAGTCTGGAATGGGGAATCGGTTATGTAGGTATGTGGACTTCCAAATGGATATTATCTGACCTTTTAACCGACAGTTCCACAATTAAAGATGCATTGACAACCATCGGTACACGCACCCAAAGCGCTACCGGCGGATACGGTATAAACGGTTACTTTGATGTATTAAAACAGAATACTTCACCTTTTATGAATTGGTGTTATTTGTTCATTGTGATTTGCATTCTTGTTGGCGCCATTATTTTCATTATCAAAAACGGTATTTTGCGTTCCCTTAAAAATATGCATTATGCACTCCCTTATGTGTTTATTGCGACATTGCCCTTTTTATGGTATCTCGCAACGCAAAATCACTCCATTCAGCACTGGCAATATACCTGCAGGATTTTATCAATTACCGTATTTGCACTGATACTGGGAATACAACGTATAACAACATGTTCTAAGAAATAGTAAAATCCTCCGTAAAATACGGAGGATTTTTATTTTATCTAAACAATGGTTCGATATGATTAAACAATTCTTTCTCATTTTCAATTGCATTGCTGTTACCGATTACGCAAATACAATCCTGCTCAAGAAATGCCTTCATATGTCCTGCAAGATTGCGGATATCTTCCTTGGTTGTTCCAAGCAGTTCATCGCGTTCCTTCTGTAAAAGTGCTTCATCAATGTTTGACATATACGACATAAAGGAACGGTTACCCTTTGCCGAAGGGGTTAAGGGTGTATCTTCACCACTTAAGGTACCGATAATAAACTGAGTCATTTCGCGCTCGCCGGCCTCAAAGTTTTCAAGATAATCTACAACTTTCTCGTATGTCTCAACGGTCTTGCCCAGATTCGGATCTCTGTAGGATACAAAATAACAGCTTCCGCTTCGTCTAAACGCGGACATACAACCGTAGGCCCCGCCTTTTACACGGACATTATTCCACAAATAATCATAACCCATGATTACGCGAAGGACTTTTAACGAACCGGTATAAGGAAGTCCGTTTCTTGAAAAATCTCCGGCACGGCAAACGTACTGTACCTGCGCCGAAGTCTGGAACCCTTCGTTGCGTTTTACGACGGGTACTACTCTCTCATACTTTTGTACCTGTTCTGTATACAAATTCTTCTTCAAGCCAATGAAGGCCTCTCGTATACCTGCCTCACAATCCAAAGGCGAAGTGTATCCAATCATCACATTCTCAGGTCTGAACAACTGCTTCATAAGAAGCTGTAAATTCTCAATCAGCTTACCTTTTTCTTCTTCGAAATTCTTCTCGATTTTTTCAAGCAAACGATAAAAAGGAATTCCGCCCATAATATCCGTCAACGCACAAGCCTCGTCAAAATATGATGCCGCACGCATAGCCGCAACGGAATGCGAAGAAGACATTAACATCGACTGCATTCTTGACTTATTTTCTGCCACAATCTCGTAAAGGCGCTTTTCATCGGTAATATCCGTATGCAAAAGAATCTCTTCCAATAAATCAAAAGCTTTTTGCATATTCTCGTATAATACCTTGGTCTTCATTTCAAAAGCTATACGATACTTTCCCTTTTCTTTTACATCATCAGAAAGTACCATACCGGCAGAAATACCGCCTGTATACAAATGAATTTCATTAAAGAGATCACCGTAGGTATGTTTATCGGTATCCATATATCCTAAAACATTCTTTAAAATACCTGTATAAGCCAGCAAATCTGTCGAAATATGCTCTGCCGAAAATACCAATCGCACATATCCGATACCATTGGTAAAGATATCGTGACGTAAAAACGGTGTGCCTTCAATCTCTTCCATTTTATTGCTTAACGGTACAATTTCCCTGCGCAAATCTTCTCTGGTAAGCAAAGGAATGCATCCAAGCGCCTCTTCACTATCCGGTGTTTCCTGATATAACTTAAGTGCTGCGGTTTCTTTTACAATGGCATCAATTTCTTCAGCACTCAAACTCGCCTTATAATCCGCAAGTTTCTTTGCCAGTGCCTCTTCCTTACGGTCGCCTAAACCTTTCACAGGCACTGCCGTCACAATGGATTTATGGGTATTGTTTAAAATATATTTCTCCAGCAATTCTTCAAAATAGCCAGTATCAATTTTATCCTTAAGTGCCGCAAAAGTTGCGTTAGCTTCAATATGCCAGAATACCTTGGCGTCATCATAAAGCCAGCTGTCAAACACCTGCAAACCATACATCAATCCCTTAGGATATGCGCCAAAATCCGCCTCACGATACTTAAATTCAAAATACTGGATTGCAGCCGCAAGAGACTTCTTATCAATACCGTTGGCGATTAAGTCTTTTAATACCGTTTCAATAGTACTTACAAACTCGTCTTTACGATTTGCATCCGTATTCTTGGCAATGACTGAGAAATAAGGCTGGCTGATACCGTTTTCATACACGCTGTATACATCTTTACCGATGCCCTTATCAATCAGGGCAGTTTTCAAGGGTGCCCCGGGTGCAGACGAAATAGCATAATCTAAAATTTGGAAAGCCACATACAACTCGCGGTCCAAACTGTCTCCTACAATTGCATTGTAAGAAAGATATGCATTTCCTTCTTCTGATTCCGCCTCGGAAATCGGATACTCAATCACGATATCTTTTACCTGTTCAAAAGGTTTCTGCTTTTTAATTTCGGAATCAATTTCCAACGCATCAAATTTACTCAAATATTTTTCATCAATAAACTGCAATTTCTCAGCCATATCCATATCCCCGTAAAGATAAATATAGCTGTTGCTGGGATGATAAAAACTCTTATGGAAAGCAATAAACTCTTCGTAAGAAAGCTCTGGAATCACATCCGGATCACCGCCTGATTCCACGCCATAAGCAGTATCCGGAAACAGCGAATTCATAATCTCACGTTCCAAAACGTCATCTGCCGAAGAAAAAGCGCCTTTCATTTCACTGTAAACAACACCATTGATGGTTAATTCATCATCAGCGCTTTCCAGTTCATAATGCCAGCCTTCCTGCTGGAAAATCTTCTTCTCATTGTGGATATTGGGATAAAAAACCGCATCCAAATATACATGCATCAAATTCTGGAAATCCTTATCATTACAGCTTGCCACCGGATAAACGGTTTTATCAGGGAAGGTCATGGCATTAAGGAAAGTATTCAAAGAACCTTTGGCCAATTCGATAAAAGGATCTTTTACCGGGAATTCTTTGGAACCGCAAAGTACGGTATGCTCCACAATATGCGCGACACCTGTACTGTTGTTGGGCGGTGTACGGAACCCGATATAAAATACCTTATTGTCATCATCATTAGATAAAAGGGCGATTTTCGCTCCTGTTTTTTTATGTTTTAAAACAATACCTTCACTATTCAAATCATCAATCATTCTTTTTTCAAGAATTTCGTAAGCTTTTAACTCTTCCGGTCTCATTCATTTTCCTCGCTTTCTTACTATATATTCGGTAAAAAACGGGAAGAATATGTATCTCTTCCCGTTTTATCACTTCTCTTAGGTTTGTAAATCCGTTTCATTACAGAACTTCGGCACAAAAATATGAATATTTTCGAACAAGTCCGAAGGATCCGCAAGATACTGGTATGTACCTTCTGTTGTTTCGATTTTTTTACGATAAGGTTCGCTAGTCTCAATCACCTTAGGATATACCGGCATACCATATGCATTTACAGGCTGAACTCCATCGCCCAAATCACAGAAAATATTACCGCCTGTAATTTCCAAACGGCCTTTTAAGCCGCCAAGGGACAAAGGATTTGCCGCCAGAAGCACGATTTTAACCGTACCCGTACGAATGTAGGTATTACCGCCACCGCGATAGTTACCAATGCCACCAACGTCCGAACCTTCTACATATACGAATACTTCCTTACCAAAGATATATGTATCAATATCACCGTCTTTGGATCCGATTCCCACACCTTCCATACAGTGTAAAAGAATCTTTACGATACCATCGTTAATTGCAACACGTCCTGCTCTGTCCCAAAGGGTTCCGATACCGGTAGATACGCTACCTGATACGTCCATTTCAATATTTGCAATCGATGCAATATCCACATCGCCATTGAAAGAACCGATACCAATAGAATCTGCCGCTGAAGACGAAATTGCAATATCACAATTGTCCAATATAATTCGGGTAGGCCCCTGTACGGAACCAATACCGATGGATTTGCTACCGGTAGCAATGATTTCAATATTACCGGATGCAATCTTAATTTCAGAATCTTCGTCTGCCACCATACCGCCGATACCAATCGCAATTTCACCATTGGTTTCCACGCGAATCGTACCTTTGCTCTCAATTAAAATGTTACCATAAGGCTCATTTGACGAACATCCGATACCGATACCATTATTATGGTCTACATGAATGGTCAAATCACCATCCCCCTGAATAATCAGTTTCGATGACTTAGGCACGTAAATACCTTCATAAGAAAGGATATTATCACCTTCCACGCAGAGAATTACCTGACAATTTTCACCGATTTCAATTGCAGGCGCTTCGCGTCCGCGCAAGTTAATATTCGAAATAGTCAATACCGTATCCGTGTTGTCTTTAATGCGGATGCCCATACATACTTCACGACCGGTTTCCCCAACAATTTTGGTAGTGGAATGACCGATATATATTTGCGAATAAAAGTCCAACGCAAGATTTACCAATGAAATTACATCATAATTGTTTGCTTCGTATACTTTATTTTCATAAGCCAGTTTCGCAAGCTTTAAGTTGATTGCAACAATCTGGTTCTCAATATCTTCATTGATGTGGTCCACTATCTGCGCATTGGGTCTTCCGGTATAAAATCCCTGAATCAAATGACAACCAAGCTGAATTACCATCTGTAATTCTTCAGCTGTCTCAACACCTTCTGCAAGAATTTTCATATTATGGTTATTCGCAAAAGACACATAACTTGAAACCAAATGTTGCTTCTTACTGTCGGTATCAATACCCATAATCATAGAATGGTCAATCTTTAAGTAATTCGGGCTGTTATTCAACAATGTAGAGGCATTGGAATAACCTGTTCCATAATCATCCAAAGCAAGTTCGCAGCCGCTCTTCTCCATATACTTATGAACTGCCGCACAGGACTCTTCTGACTGGAAACCGTTTTCCGTAATTTCAATAACCAGGCTCTTCATTAAATCCTGGTATTTGTCCAACAATTCATCAAATTCTTCTTCTTTGAGAATTGCTGTAGGAATACTGTTTAAGAACAACTTGCGGTCTTCAAAAATTCCGCCGTGCTGGCTCATAATTTTCATAACATTATAGAATGTATAATGCTCTACTTCATACAGTCTATCCTGACGTTGTGCAAGTTCCAAAATATCCACAGGACTCAAACCAATCTCGCCCTTGGAACGCATAAGTGCTTCGTACGCATAGATTTTACCGGTCTTTGCACTAACAATCGGCTGGAATTTGTACTGTAATTCATTTTTATCAAGCAGAATACGAAGTTTGTTATCCTTCATATATTCTGTTTCCTGTCGCTTAAATGCATCCGGTGAGAAATAGTGCGGGTCTGATTTACGGAACATTACCGCTTCATATACCGCAAAACTGGAATTCTTCACCATCTCATCTGCAGTAGCCGCATGTCTCGGATAATTACTGTAACCGCAATAAGTCGTAAAATTCTCCGCCGTAGCAAGCTTTAACAGAATATTCTCGATTTGTGTAATAATATTCTGCAAGTCTGCCTTAAATTCCTGACGTTCACAATCCTGCACCAACACAAGAAATTCATGCCCGGATTTACAACCGCATAAAACATTTCTCTCACTGCGGAGTTTCTGATATCGTTTAAAAATATCACCGATTTCAGCCATAGTATCGGCCGCTTTCTGATATCCCACAAAGTGTCTTAAATGTTCTACACCTTCAATCTGGAAACACGCCAAATAACAGGTAGTCAACGCCAACTGCGTTCTGGTATCCGCCTGCTTCATAAATTCATCATAATATAAAAGTCCTGTTTCGGGATCGATATCAATAGACTCCAAAAGATTTGCATAAGCAGGAATATCATCTCTCTGAAAAGCCTTAATCATTTTAATTGCAATAATAAGACCTACTACAAATAAAATAATACCTGCACAAATGTATATGTATGAAACCCAATAAGAAAAACCGGATGCCCAAAAGTTATACGCACCAACCGCAATTAACAAGAATGCCAATACAATAAAGACATTCTCCGTAACCAGGTAATATCGTATCTTTTTATATCCGGTTTGTTTTGAATTATTCTCTCGTTCCATGGCTTAAAGTCCCCTACAATGAAATCAATCACATACTTTGCCATAATATGACATCTTTATGATTATATCATATTTAGAAACTTCTACCAAGTTTTTTTCTTCGTTTTCGTCAAAAACAACAAGAAAAGATATCATTTTTTATGTATTTCGCATTAAATCAAAGCGAAAAGGCCATAAGTGCCAATTTTGAAAAGATAAATTCTTCCGTAACAAGCCTTTTTTCAGCCTGCGCCAACTGCATAAATTCATCCAGCGTATACAGTTTACTAATATATTTCTCCTCTTCCTTGCCGAAGAGACTTTTTTTCATTTGATAAGTCCCTGCTTTTATCTTAATTTTAAGCTGTTTTAAAATCTGATACCTGAAATCGTCCTGCTCCAACGCTACAATAGTTTCTGCAAGACCGCTTTCTTCTTTGCCTATAAAATATTTATTTACAATTGCTTTGATTTTAAAAGGCACCTCTTCCCAGGTAATCATATCCTCATAAGACATACGACCACCCATAAAAACATGGGAAGTATCCTGCATCACATATTTAAAATCTCTTTCATTTGCATATTCCATTTCGACTATTGCCTCAATTCTTCCACAACATCAGCCTTCGCAAATGTTGTTTTCACGCCTAATTCTTGAATTTGAACAGACTACTTGTTCTCGTCAATCACTTCAATTTTCCAACCGGTCACCTTTAAAACTTCCGCAATTTCTTCCACACTCATACCGGTTTCTTTGCTGACTTCTTCGATAGATACTTTACGCAATAAATCGTCCGCTAATGCATTTGCCTTTTCCATAACGCGATTGGCCTTCTCTGCCCATTCACCGGCAGTTTCGTTCTCGGTCTGGTTCTCGTAAACAAGGCTTTCCATAGCTTCCATAATCATTTGCGCAATCATTTCCTCTGCTTCTTTCGCAGACTCCTGACTTCCAAGCATATCCATAAGAACTGCAAGGGCTACATTACCTTCACCAATTAAGTCTTCCAACAAAACGCCTTGCCCTGCATAAAGTTTAGCGATATCAACTACCTGAGGTAAAAACGCTTCGGTCAGTTCATTGCGAACCGACAAATCTCCTGCCATAGCTGATAAAAGAAGGGCTTCTTTCTTGCCATCGGATACCGGCGGTAATTTAGCAAGTTCTTCCAGATACATATCCAGATACTTACGGTCTTCGCCCTCAATCATAGCGTCCAAATCCACAGGCTCATCCACGCCGATTTTCGCACCCTTCAGATACTCGTAAACCAACGCCATCTGCTCATCGTTTAAATGATATTCTTCAAACTGCTCTTCCACCTGTTCCGTGGTAAGTACATTCCCCTGTACTGCTGCAGTTTCTTTTAACTCAGTTAATAATTTAGCAAAAGTTGCCTCATTCAATCCGTTCATTTTTAATCACTTTCATTGCTTTTAATTTCTTTTTACATGTTCGTGGGTAAATAAATGGTCGGAACAATATTCATAATTACCCTCACATTTCGAACAATAACGAAAGGCAAGATTCGGATCGTGTTGCTCTGTACGACCGCAAATTGCACACTTATGTCTGGTCACATTGGAAGCAGCCTTCACTTTTACCTTGTACTCATGCTGACGCTTCATCTGTTTCGGACTTCTTCTTCCTAACCTGGTTTTAAAAAGCAGGAAGAATAAGAAGGTATTCATCAAAGACATACCGATACTTACCAGACTAATCATACCGATATAAAAATCTCCGCCCAAAAAGCTGGTAACAATACTGAATGCCATAATCACAACATAAATAATTCCAAGTACTTTAACCTTAATCGGTAAAATAAAGAATATATATACCTGCATTTCAGGATAGGTCATAGCAAATGCCAGGAAGATAGACATATTGATATAATAAATACCAAAGGAAAGCGCAATCACCGAATGAATGTAAGAGCCACCATACAACGCAGGGCACTCTCCGTATGCCCAAACATAACTCTGTTCCATTACAGTAAGCCAGTCCTGTCCAAAGATTTCCAGGAAACCAAACAGAATTAACGCGCCCAAAACCGTCAGTATCAAACCCGAGAAGAAGTACACATTAAACAGAAAACTTCCCCAGGCACGTTCAAGCGTCCGTCCAATGGAATAATAAAAATACAAACTAATCAGGGTAAAAAAGATATTCATTCCTTCCGGAATTAAAACCCAAGTAAATAATCTCCAAACCTGCCCCCTAAAAATCGCATGGAAATTCAAAGAAAACAAATCCATAGTTTGGGGAAATAACATATATAAGAAAAATCCGAAGGTATAAACAATCGTAATATATAACGGCAAATTACGAATTGCATATTTCCCGTATTTTCGCTCCATTTTCATTAAGAATTGTCCCATTATGAACATACCTCTTTTTTATAATTTAATCTTCTTTCTTGTTATAAAAGTACTTCTTTTATATTTTATTTTCTAAAACAACCGGCTATTTCCGACAATTTTTACAACTCGTAGGGTGTAACCTGATATACGTAATAATTTAACCAGTTACTGTATAAATTAATACTATGTGAACGCCACTGTAAAAACGGCTCTTTCCCCGGGTCATCGTCCGGGAAATAATGTGCCGGAATTTCAGGATTCAATCCCTTACCGCAATCCCTAATATACTCGTTCTTCAATGTCACTCTGTCATACTCAGGGTGTCCTGTTATAAAAATCTGCTTACCGTCCCCTGCCATTGCAATATAAATGCCGGCCTCGTCGGATTCTGCCAGGACTTTTAATGATTCACAAGCATAAACATCTTCCCTTGTTACCTCTGTATAACGGCTGTGCGGCGCATAGAAATAGTCATCAAAACCACGCACCAACGGCTCCTTACGGTTACGCACGCGATGCTCAAAGATACCGGAAATTTTCCGGTCCAATGCCTTCTTCTCAAGACCGAAGTGATAATACAAACCGGCCTGCGCCCCCCAGCAGATATGCAAGGTAGAAGTAACGTTTCGCTTGGACCAGTCCATAATCTTACATAACTCTTCCCAGTAATCCACTTCTTCAAATTCCATCTTCTCAACCGGTGCCCCGGTAATAATCAAACCGTCAAATTTCTCATCTTTCACATCATCATAAGTAATGTAAAACTTATTCAAATGGCTTGCTGACGTATTCAAAGAAACGTGACTCTTTAAGGTCATAAAACTCACGTCAATCTGAAGCGGTGTATTGGACAACACGCGCAGCAACTGCAATTCCGTCTCTTCTTTTAACGGCATCAAATTTAAAATGCACACCTTCAACGGACGAATATCCTGATGCATCGCCCTGGTTTCGTCCATCACAAATATATTTTCATTCTCCAGCTTTTCTTTTGCCGGTAAATCGCTTTGTGTTCTAATGGGCATAGAAATACCCTCCTTTTATCAAACAATCTTTGGAAATCATATCATAAAATGCTTATACAGGCAACTACAGGCAACGAAAGAACATTCCAAATAATCATTCCTGCAGATAAAATACAATTCTTACTAAATCGTACCTTCCACGCCGTACTTTTCCATAAAATCTTCTTCAGACAGAATCGGAATGTTTAATTCCTTGGCCTTTTTGTTTTTAGAAGAAGTTGATGTTGTATCATTGTTAATTAAGCATTCTGTTTTGGCTGAAACACTTCCGGCAACTTTACCGCCCATATTTTCGATGATTTCTTTTAACTCACTTCTTCCGTTAAAATGATTAACGCTACCGGTTACAACAAAGGTTTTACCTTTTAGTTTATCCGCATCCGCGCTTGCTTCCGGTTTCTCAAGCACCACTTCCTGCAATAATTCATCCAAAGACTGCATCTTTACCATATCACGAAAATATGAACAAAATGTGCCCGCAATTACATCGCCGACGCCTTCGATTTGACTGACTTCTTCTTCCGTGGCAACACGCATAGCATCTAAATCATAATCAAAATGCTTGCAAACCACTTTGGCCATAGCCACACCAATATTGGCAATACCCAAAGCATAAACCAAACGGGGTAATGTGGTATTTCTTGCCGCTTCAATACTTGCAATCAAATTATCATAGGACCTCTCACCAAAGCCTTCCATGGCAATGATTTGATCGCGATAACGCTCCAGGCGGAACAAATCCTTATAATCACGGATAAAACCTTCCGAAACAAACTTCTCCAAAGTAGCTTCGCTCAATCCGTCCATATTCAAGGCATCCCTGCTTACAAACAAGGTTAATGCTTTGATTTTCTTTACGGGACATTCCGGATTCGCGCAATATAATGTTTGCACCTCATTTACCGCCTGAATCTCGGTCTTTTCACCACATACAGGACATACGCAGGGAATCTCCACACTGTCACTTCCCGTTAAATTATCCGCAATCTGTGGAATAATCATATTAGCCTTATATACGGTAATTCTGTCGCCGATACCAAGTTTTAATGCTCGCATCACACTGATATTATGAACGCTTGCACGGCTTACCGTTGTTCCTTCCAGTTCCACAGGTTCAAAAATCGCCACCGGATTAATTAAACCGGTACGACTGGGACTCCATTCTATTTCTTTCAGAATGGTTTCCTTTACCTCGTCTGCCCATTTAAAAGCAATGGCGTCTCTGGGAAACTTTGCGGTACGGCCTAATGACTTGCCGTAGGCAATATCATCAAAGATTAAAACCAGGCCGTCCGACGGAATATCATAGCCGGCAATAGCATCCGCAAAATATTCAATACCCTCAAGTATATTATCAGCGGTCACTTCCTTATACTCTACCACATCAAAGCCCTGGCCTTTAAGGAACTCCATTTGCTCTTTTCTCGAATTCTTAAAATCCACTCCTTCGGCTTCCACCAGTGAAAATGCGAAGAAACGCACATGACGTTCCGCGGTAATCTGATTATTTAACTGACGAACGGAACCACTGCAAAGGTTTCTGGGATTCTTAAACTGCAAAGACGGATCTTCTATTTTGGCATTGATACGCTCGAAGTCCTCATAGCCTATTACAGCTTCACCACGAATCACAAGGGTACCTTCATACGAAATTTTTAAGGGAATATTCTTAAAAAACCTGGCATTGTTGGTAACCACTTCACCCACTTCACCGTTTCCGCGGGTAACTGCCTTCGCCAACTCGCCCTTTTCATAAGTTAAAACAACTGTAAGACCGTCTAATTTCCACGAAAGCAGGCCTTTCTGTTCCCCGAGAAAGCTTCTTAACTCCTCGCGTTCCTTTGTTTTACCAAGAGAAAGCATAGGCGCTGCGTGTTTCTCTTTGGGAAGTTCATCCACAGCCTCATACCCTACTTTCAAGGTAGGGCTTCCTACCAGAACCATATCGCACTCTTTCTCCAAGGCTTCCAGTTCATCGTACAATCTGTCATACTCAAAATTGCTGATAATCTCTTCATCTTTGGCATAATACGCATAGGAAGCCTCGGACAAAATCTTAACCAGCTCTTTCATTCTTTCGATTTTTTGCTCTTTGTTCATAACCATAATCCTTCTTTATATACTAAAAATGCTTATTCTTATGCACTTGGGCAAGCGCCCGTCGCATTAATCTGTTATAGTTCCTTACTGCTAACGACATTACTTATTCTTCACTTCCGCCGGCCAACCGATACAATTCACTCAATTCTTCCCCCGTAATTCTGCGGTATTCGCCGGGCTTTAAATTTCCAATTTCAACGTTCATCACGCGTACACGCATTAAGGACTCAACTTTATACCCTAAACTTGCACACATACGGCGAATCTGACGATTTAATCCCTGTGTTAAAATAATGCGAAATGTATATTCACCAACCTTAGTCACTGTACACGGTCTGGTAGTTACTTCCAGTTCCTCCAAATACACGCCATCAGACATTTTATGTATAAAATCATCCGTCACCGCATTGTTAACCTTAACAATATACTCTTTCTCGTGATGATTTCTTGCCCGCATCATACGATCAATCAAGTTGCCATCATTGGTCATAATCAAAAGCCCCTTGGAGTCCCTATCGAGACGCCCGGCATAATTTAAACGAAGCGGATACTTGAACACTTCATCAATGGTCACCTTCGCAAATTTATCCTGCTTGGTACAGGTTACACCTTCCGGCTTATAAAAGGCAACCACGTGCTTCTCATCCTGCATAAAAACCTGCTTGCCTTTTACACAGACTTTATCGCCGTCTTTTACTTTATCCGCATTCTTGGCTTTTATGCCATTAATGGTAACCTGTCCACTTTCCACTAACTTATCTGCCTGTCTTCTGGACGCCACTCCGGCCTCTGCCAAAAATTTATTAATTCTGACTTCCATAAGTCCCTCATTTCAAAATCACAATATCTGCATCATATGTACAGCATCTATATTTTACCACAAAACGATATGTTTTTTAATAGAAAATTCTCCATTATTTACACATTTTACCATAGTTATATTACATAAAAAAAGGTTCCTAATCCTGCGATTACGAACCTTTTATCCTTTGTTTTCTTTTACTCAACGAATTCAGATTTCACGTATGCGATTTCGCCGTTATATTTAATCTTAGTCCAACCGTTGCTCATCTTCTCTACCAATTCCAACTTGGTTCCCGCATAAGCCAACGCAACGCGGTCTGCATCCTGACTTGCTTCCTCACGGATGTTTACGTTTTCTTTGACTGTAACGTAAGTAGCACCAGCGGTTGTTTCGCCAGCTTCAGTCTCTGTAGATACAACCTCTAAGAATTCTGACTTAATGTACCCCTCTTTACCTTCGTAAATAACCTTACTCCAACCGTTCACTCGGTCTTCCAAACGGGTCAGGGTTGTTCCTGTACTTACCTTGCCAAGCTTATCAGCCGTCTCACTGTCTGAACTTCTGACATTAACCGTTGTGGTTGCTTTAACAGTTTCCGTCGTTGCAACCTCAGGTGTTTCGCTCTCAGACTCTGTTTCAGAAGCTTCCGATGCACTTTCAGACTCTCTAATTGCTTCACTAGCCTCACGGAGGGCAATGATTTTAACCATTTCATTGGTTACCATCTCCTCAAAGCCTTCCATATAAGTCTTGATATCCGGATTGGAATCCAAAACTTCATTGTACTTCAAATCAACAATATTATATAAATCCTGCACTTCCTGCTTCATATATGCGGAATAGTAATTGTCCAAAACATTCTCACTCATATCTGCCTTGCGATAGATATGATAATCACCCTCCTCATTGGGACAATAATACAAACCAATCAAGCCCGGAATTGTAGTATCGAAATTGGTTAATTTTAACTGATAAGATACATACACATAGTACGAACCTTCTTCAAAGCCTTCCTGGGTATAGCAATGAATGTCGCTATAACTTTCTACAAACTCACTCTTTACGGCAATATTTACCAATTCATTTTCATTCACATATAAAAGATATTTCTTAATGGTTTCCTCATCATTTTCAGCCAACGCATTGTGATAATCAGTCATTACTTCATTGACTTCCGGATATGCATCACACAACAATGTCAAATCCTGAATATCATCCTGCACTTCACTGCTTTGAATTTCGCTTTCAGATACTTCATTTACCTTATTTCCAGCAGTTGCAGCATCCTTACCACCAACGCCGAATATAATCACAGCAACAGCACCTACTGTAATTGCGAACAACGCAGTCGCTGTAATTAACGAATGTTTACTTATAAAACCGACCACAAAGGCCTTAATTGCTTTCATCACAGTCCCCCTGTAATTCTTTCTAAATGCACCCGACAGGAATCGAACCTGCATTAAAGGCGTCGGAGGCCTCCGTTCTATCCATTAGACTACGGGTGCATTACAACAGTGGCAAAATGTTACGAAAATGTTACGCCACTGTTGCCTATCATATCATACTATTTCGTTTTTGTCTAGTATTTAAAGTCGCACAATCCCCCTGTTTTCAGCATTGTAATAGTAGACAAAATCTGACAATTGTTCCTGAACCTCTACTTGCGTGGCGTTGACTTCTCTCACCATCTGACTCAGTTTCTCCCTCGTAATTTGTCCTTCATCCGGCACCAGAATCACTTCGTGTACCGAACTTGGCAGAATGAAAAAGTTTCCACCCAGACGTTCATAACAATAATCTAAAACACCTTTATATAGAATAGCCGATGCACCATACAATCTCGAGACATTGCTAAGTACATACATTCCGGTTGCGTCTTTTTCACTATGTGCTTCCATAAATACCCTATTATCGTCATTTTCAGTCTTTTCTTTATCTTCCAGCCAAAAGTCCTCTTCGGTTAACTCTTTTAACACATCCATCATTCCACAAAAATGCATTTTTAATAACTTTGGCGTATTCTCGGTAGCAAGTCTGTATAATTCACTCTCATCCACCTTCCAATAATCCAAATGCTTATTGTGAATTAAAATAGTTGCGTTGGCAAACTCCTTCATATCCACAAGATAATAATACACAATTGCCAAATCCAGATACTCTCTATGGGGAATGTTTTTCAGCAATTCTCTGTTTTTATCATAATGAATCAGTTTATATACAATACGCCCCTTGGCCTTCTCATATTCCGTAAAAAATTCCATATCAATATCTTGATCCAATTTACTTTTCTCGTAAATCTCCCGAATTTCTTTGATGATATCTTCCATAGCCGTACCTTCCCGATACTTCTCATAAAAGTCTTCCAAATAGACAGTTGGCGAAATATTAACATTCTTTTGTGTAAAAGTAAGACCGGTAAACACCACGCCGTTATTCTTGGTAACATCCTGAATGGAAACCTTAATATCCTCACCTAATTCTTCCTGCATCTTCTGTAAAACGTGACAAATAAATGTGTGAATTTTCATAGAACCTCCTATACTTACCCGAACGGGCGATTTGAAAATAGATTTGTTAATAGAATTTCAGATTATTTCCGCACGCAATATTATCAGAAAACATTCCACATTAAGACGCAAAAAAGACAACGAAAAGAAATCTCTTCATTGTCTTTATAAGCTAATGATTTATTGAATTATACAGATTAAACTCTACTCAAGTACTCGCTGGTTCTTGTATCAATCTTAATCTTGTCCCCGATTTCAACGAAAAGAGGAACGCTAACGGTTGCACCTGTTTCAACTGTAGCAGGCTTACTTGCACCTGTTGCTGTATCACCCTTGAATCCGGGTTCTGTTTCTGTAACTTCAAGTTCAACAAACAGAGGGGGTTCAATTGCGAATACGCTACCGTTGTGTGATAACATCTTAACCATTTCGTTTTCTTTTACAAACTTCAAAGAATCACCGATTTCATCCTTTGTTAAGGAAATCTGATCGTATGTTTCTACATCCATGAAGTTATACATATCGCCATCAGAATACAAATACTGCATTTCTTTTCTGTCGATACGAGCCTGAGGACATTTTTCGGTAGGTCTGAAAGTCTTTTCAACCACACCACCACTCTTAATGTTTTTCAGCTTGGTTCTAACGAACGCCGCACCCTTTCCGGGCTTTACATGCTGGAATTCAATAATCTGAAAAACGTTACTGTCTAATTCAATCGTAATACCGTTTCTGAAATCGCCGGCAGAAATCATTGTTTCTTCCTCCTAATTTTTAACATAATAATTCATCAATAGTTTAATATAAGAACAAGCATATTTCAACATTTTTTTGCTTTTTTTAGATTTTTTTATTCTCACCATACTCTTTCATGACGATATTCTCCAGTTTTCGCTTCAAAACTATCTGGATTTCTTCCTTAGCATTGATGGGTTTTACCAGAATGGTGCGGATTCCCAAACGCTTCGCTCCCCATACATCCGTAAAAAGCTGGTCACCCACAAAAAAAGTGTTTTCCTTGGAGGTTCCCATTATTTCCATGGCTTTTTTATAATTTTTTAAAAGTGGTTTTGCTGCCATGGGAATACTGTCCAAATGCAGTTCTTCGTTGAACATATCCACTCTTGCTTTGGAATTATTGGACAAAAGTACGATTTTAAAGCCTCGGTCCCGCAGATAATTTAAAAGTTTCTTGCTACGTTCATCCGCCGGTGCCCCATGGGGAACCAAGGTATTATCAATATCAAAAATAATACCGCGATACCCGTCATCATACAGTTGTTCAAAATCAATTTCGTAAGTAGAATCCAGATACTCGTCCGGATAAATGGCTTTAAACATGTTTACTCCCAATCTATGCCTGCGCTTGTCAGCAATGCTTTTGTATAATCTTCTTTCGGATTAAAGTATAACGCATTCTTAGCGCCTTCTTCAACTATTTTTCCGTTTTTCATTACAATCACACGGTCACACAGTTCATAAACCGTACGCAAATCGTGTGAGATAAAAAGAACGGCCAAATTTCTTTTATGGCTTAAGCGCTTTAAAAGCGACACAATCTGCTTCTGTACCGTTACATCCAAGGCCGAAACCGGTTCGTCCGCAATCAATACCTCCGGCTTTGATAAAAGCGCCATGGCAATCATGACACGTTGTCTCTGGCCACCGGATAATTCGGACGGATAATGATTTAGGTACTGTTCTTCCAATTCCACCGCATCCAGCATTTTAAGAATTTCTTTTTGTCGCTCCTCTTTCTCTTTGACGCCCTGCAAACGTTGGACTTCGTGCAAAAGCCATTCCACTGTTTTCGCAGGATTTAAGGCACTGTAACTGTCCTGAAAAATCATAGCGGTCTTTCCGCACTCCATACTGCCGGAATCTTCTTTTAAAAGTCCCGTCATCACCTTGGCAAGAGTCGACTTACCGCTGCCGCTTTCGCCTACAAGTCCCAGGATTTCGCCCTTTTTTAATTGTAATGAGACGTCTTCCAGCGTAGGTTTGTTTTTCTTTCCTCCGTATGTGAAGAAAAGATTCTGCACGTTGCATACATATTCATTTGTCATTTCTTCACACCGCCTTTCCTGTCTTGCTTATATTCTTATGCCGACATTTATGTTTTCATTTCAACACCGATTCTGCTTAATCCGGTTTCTTCACCACCGGTATCGCCGCAATCAATTCCTTCGTATATTCTTCCTTCGGGTTTGCAAAAATATCTTCCGCCTCGCCCTGTTCCACTATTTTACCGTCTTTCATTACAAGTACGCGCTGACACAACTGACGCACAAGACTCAAATCATGGGAAATAAAAAGAATGGACGTCTTCTTCTCTCTGTTAATTCTTCGGAGCAATTCAATTACCTGCGCCTGCACCGTTACATCCAAAGCCGTAGTAGGCTCGTCCGCAATCAAAAGCTTCGGCTTACTAATCATAGCCGCTGCAATCATCACACGCTGTCTCTGTCCGCCGGATAATTGGTGGGGGAAAGATGCATAAATTCGTTCGGCCTCTTCCAGCCCGGCGTCTGTCAACGCCTTGATTGCCTCTTCTTTTAACTTGATTTTATCTTTTTCGCCGTGAACACGTAAGGCCTCTTCCACCTGCCAGCCAATCCTTTTTACAGGGTTTAAGCAGGTCATGGGCTCCTGGAAAATCATAGCAATATCCTTGCCCTGCAGTTCACGCAATTCACTTCTTTTACAATGAAGGAGATTTAAACCGTTAAAAACAATATTTCCCGATTTGGTAATATCGCCTCGGTTTAAAAGCCCCGCAATGGAAAGGGCCGTCAAACTTTTACCCGAACCGGACTCGCCTACAATCCCGAGAATCTCACCTTCGCCCATGGTAAAAGTCACATCATCCACCGCAGTCTCCGGCAGGGAATGGTCGTAAAACTCAATCTTAAGATTTTCTACGGAAAGCATTTTTCAAACCTCCTCCCTCACTCATAAGACCGAAGCCGAGAAGCATAATAATCATCACAAGGCCCGGGAATATGGTATAAAAAGGCGCCGTCTGCAAATATCCCTGGGCCTCCGAAAGCATACGTCCAAGGCTTGCCTGGGGCGGCTGTACGCCTATCCCTAAAAAACTCATACCCGCTTCCGCCAAAACCGCATTATTCAAAGAAATTAAGACGCAGTTTAAAAGCGTGGGCATAACATTGGGTAAAATATGCACAAACAGAATTCTGCCTCGACCCGCGCCCATCAGTTTCGCAGCTTTGACATAATCCATTTCCCTCTGTTTCATAAACTCGGTTCGAACCATCTTGGCAAAACTCGGCACAATGGCAAAGCCCAAAGCAAGAATCACATTGAAAGTTCCCGTACCGAAAAGACTAATAAAAATCAATGCCAAAAGAATGCTCGGAATTGCAAATAACACGTCAATCACACGCATAAGGCCTTCATCCAAAAGACCTCCGAAATACCCCATTACCGCGCCTAAAACAGTACCGATTATCGCACCGATTGCTGTAGAACCAAGGCCTATTAATAAGGTCATTCGCGTTCCCTGCTGTACACGACTTAAAATATCCCTGCCGAAATTATCACAGCCAAACAAGTGCTTAAACGAAGGTGCTGCAAGTTTTGATGCCGCATCCATTTCCTCCGGATCAAAGGGCGCAAAAACAAGACCTGCCAGCGCAAATACAAGCACTGCCAGCACCATACAGAAACCTATTATGAAGTTTTTGTTGGTGGTTGCTTTTTTCATTATTTTATCCTTTCATTCGAAGTGCTATGATGTGTCGATATGGTGAAAGGCTTCGTGAAACTGAAATTTGTCAGTCTAACGCAACAAGGTCAGACTTTTCATAACGATTGTGTCCTCGCAAACTCTTTTTATATTTCCAACACGTAATAGCTTCATCCAAACTTCTTCCCTGATTATCTTCAAAGAAATCTCGAATGTATGTATTATACTCAAATTGCTTATCAATTGTTGTTTTTCCCTTTTTCTTTTCTTCTAAAATCTGATGATATGCATTAATTGCATCACCATATGTCTTTCCAGCATTGTTCTTTAACCATTTCTGGAACAAAACATTAAAAGAAAAACTTTTACCTATTTTTCCTTTAAAAAAGGCTCTATGCTTTTCGGAACATACTATATTTGATTCAATTAGTGTATTCTCTGTAATTAACCCAACATCTATTGTTGCTTTTCTTTTTGCAGAAGTTTCTAATACCTTTCCTGTATCAAGAAAACAGGCAATCCTATCTGTAAGCTCAATCTTTCCACCCGAAACAGGCAGATTATTTTCTCTACAAAACTCAACCAATTCTTCCTTCAAATAATAAAAACTTCGAAAAGTTTCTCCATCTAATTCCTTATTCAAATCTGGTCTTTCATCCATTTGCATTCTCTCCATCAAACTGAAATTTGTACCTTTATCAGTTATTTCATCAAACCTCCATGAAAGTAACACTCGTAAACTTTTATACCTCTACAGTATATTTCTTCATAACCTTGAAACCAAACAAAATCTCCTGTCACTTTATTCTTATAAATATATTCTCCTGACTGGTAAAATTCTGGTCCCCTGTAAGGATATTCCATTGTAGCTGCACGAAGTGCCTCTTTTAAAAAATCTCCACTAAAATTATCTCCCAATACTCTACCCAAATAATTCATCGCATATACAGCAACACCATTTTTCCATATACCTTCTTCACCAGCAAACTGCTCTCCTCCGATATATGTATCATAATAAGAAAATTCTCCCTCTTCGTACTTATAATCATGAGAATCATATCTGGAAGAATTTGTTTCATTCATAAAAGCGGCATAAGTGTTTATGTTAGCGTTTAATCGGAATTGAATGATCTTATCTATTTCTCCGATATTAGCTGATACGGGATTCCTACTACATTCTTGGTCTCTAACCAAGTAATCAACCGTAACATTCATTAAATTGCTAATCTGAATCAAATTAGTTATATCAGGATATGACTGTCCAGATTCCCATTTTGCGATTGCTTGTCTTGACACGCATAATTTTTCTGCAAGTTCTTCTTGTGTATATCCTTTAGTCTTTCTTAATAAATTTAACTTTTCTGAAAATATCATAATATCCACCTCCGACATAAAGAATATCACATATTCAGATATTTCACACCCAACCTACAGTAGCATTTTTTCTACTATTGGTTGACAATACATTACAATCGCAAATTCAAATT
>JAGAQZ010000019.1 GCA_017622505.1 Lachnospiraceae bacterium | reverse complement strand
GGCAGGGCTACAATTGCAACCACAATACCTGAAATCACGTCCTTAATAAACTGTTCTTTTGTGTAGGTTTTCATGACTGAAAACAACTTCGGTTTTAACTTTTCCATTTTAAACAAGCTCTCCTATGTAATAGAATCCCTTGCAGGCGCAAAGACGCACCGGCACAATCTTTCCGATCAGACTTTCATCTCCCGGAAAATGTACGATGGTATTATTAGACAATCGTCCCGTAACCAACGTACTGTCATGCTCGTTCATCTCTTCCACCAAGGCATCCATGATTTTCCCCTCCCACAATGCCACTTGGTTTCTTGCATTAAGCTGTACCTCACTTAAAACCCTGTCAAATTGCTCTTTTACGAATTCCGCACTACATTGGTTCTCCATTGCCGCAGCCGGTGTACCGGTGCGCTTTGAATACTGGAATGTAAAAGCATTGTCGTATTTTACCTTACGGATGACATCCAGAGTTTCATCAATGTCTTCCTTGGTTTCGCCGGGGAACCCTACGATAATGTCCGTGGTAATGGCAATATCGGGAATCTCACGACGTATTTTTAAAGCAAGTTCCAAATACTGTTCCTTCGTGTATTTGCGGTTCATTGCTTTTAAAATTCTTGTACTTCCGGACTGCAGGGGCAAATGTAAATGCCTGCAAATTTTCTTGGAATGTTTCATCACTTCGATTAATTCGTCGGACAAGTCCTTCGGATGGGAAGTCATAAAACGAATTCGCTGCAAACCTTCAATTTCTTCCACTCTTCTTAAAAGTTCTGCAAAAGAGATGGGGTTGTCTAAGTTTTTACCGTAGGAATTTACATTCTGGCCAAGAAGCATGACTTCAATCACGCCGTCAGCTACCTGTTTCTTGATTTCCTCGATAATTTCTTCCGGCGCACGGCTTCTCTCACGCCCGCGCACATAAGGTACGATGCAGTAAGAACAGAAGTTATTGCAACCAAACATAATGTTTACGCCGGTTTTATATTTGAATTTACGTTCAATGGGCAAATCCTCCACAATCTGTGTGGTATCCTGCCAAATGCTTTCAATGCGTTTATCCGCCTTCAGCATTTTACAAAGAAGCTCCGCAAAGGTAAAAATGTTATGGGTTCCGAAAATTAAATCCACGAAAGGATAACTTGTCTTGATTTTCTCCACAGCAGACGGCTCCTGGGTCATACAACCGCAAAGGGCAATCTTCATTAAAGGATTCTTCTTTTTCTTGCCGTTTAACACGCCCAAACGCCCGTAAACCTTCTGATTGGCATTATCGCGGACAGTACAGGTGTTATACACCACCAAGTCCGCATCTTCTGTATCAATAGGTTGATAGCCGGCCTCAATCAGAATACCAAGCAGTTTTTCACTGTCTCTTGCATTCATCTGACAACCGAAGGTTGCTACATGGCAGGTCAAAGGACTGCCTTTCTCTTCGGCAATTTTAGCCACAAGCGTTTTTGCTTCCTCTATGTAAGCTTTCTGGCGCGCAAGCTCGTCCATATCGGACAAACCGGCACCGATTTTTGTTTTGTCTAAATTTGAGTACATATTTATTTCCAATCTTTAAAAAAATGTTATATAAGTTTAACTAGGTCATTTATTAAATCAACACCTAAAAACAATAGTAACACGCCCAAAAACATCGCTGCCAAACCAATAGGAAGAAACATTCTCCAACATAATTCCCTTGTTATAACTTGCGAATTAGGTTGTTTCGGATTTATGTAGATATGTACCTTCTCACCAATATATTTTTGTTTTAAGCGCTCCCATTTTCGTTTATATACCCATGAAGAAGTAAATATTTCCGATGTTAACAATTTAGTTTCAGTATTATTTATAAAAGTTTTTACCTGTATGCGAAATACATATATTCGACCGCGTCGGCTTCCGTCATATAAGATTTCGTCGATATATGCTTCTTGGCATTGGCCGGTGGTAATCCGCCAAATTCCATAGACAATACAAGCGACGCACACCAAGAAACAGAATAAAAACAAACACAAACCAAGGACTTCGCCAATTAAATCATTCACTACAGCATATCTCCACTTTTTATCAATGCTTTTTAAAGCATTATCTTACCTGGCCATCTCCGTTAATTAAATACTTGTAGGAAGTCAGTTCCTTCAATCCCATAGGGCCTCTTGCGTGAAGTTTCTGGGTACTGATACCGATTTCCGCACCGAAACCGAACTCAAAACCGTCCGTAAAACGGGTAGAAACATTGGCATATACACAAGCCGCGTCCACACCTTTTTGGAACTTCGCAATATTCTCAGCATTTTCAGAAACGATACAATCGGAATGCCCTGTATTGTGCTCATTAATGTGTGCAATCGCCTCTTCCACGCTTGCAACAGTCTTAATCGAAATAATGTAGTCTAAGTATTCCTTATAGAAATCCTCTTCCGTGGCATCAACGCTGTCTTTTAACACTTCTTTGGCAGCAGCATCACTTCTGATTTCCACGTTGGCAGGTGCCAGTTTCTCAGCCAAAAGCGGCAAAAATGCATCCTTTACCTTCTCGTGCACAACCAGGGATTCGCAGGCGTTACATACACCGATACGCTGGGTTTTCGCATTGTAAATAATATTTAATGCCTTCTCAAAATCCGCATATTCATCCACGTAAACGTGACAATTTCCCGTACCGGTTTCAATCACGGGAATGGTACTGTTCTCAACCACCGCACGAATCAGTCCCGCACCGCCTCTGGGAATCAACACATCTACGTAATCATTCAACTTCATAAAAGCGGTTGTGGTTTCACGATCCGTTTTCTCAATCAAAAGAATGGCATCTTCCGTCACGCCGGCATTCTTTAACGCACCGCGAATTGTATCCGTAATGGCCTTATTTGAATTAATGGCATCCTTACCACCCTTCAGAATCACCGCATTACCCGTTTTAAAGCACAATGCAAAAGCATCCGCAGTAACATTCGGTCTTGACTCATAAATAATGCCGATTACGCCCATCGGCACACGTACCTTGCTGATTTCCATACCATTCGGTCTTGTTGTCGTATCCAAAACCTCACCTATAGGGTCTTCCAAGTCGATAATCTGAAGAATTCCTTCCGACATCGCTGCAATACGTTCCGGCGTCAGTCGAAGTCTGTCAAGTAGACCTACGTGCATTCCGTTCTCTTCACCATTTTTTAAATCAATAGCATTTTCTTTTATGATAAAATCCGTGTTTGCGACCAAAGCATCCGCAACAGCTTTTAAAGCATTATTCTTTTCTTCTGTAGTTAAAACCTGCACTTCGTATTTGGCTATAGCTGCTTTTTTACCTAATTCTTCAAGGTACATAGTGGTCTCTCCTCCTCAATTTCTATCTTTTAAAAATCAATTCTCGCTTTTATTAAAAACTTATTTCCAACCGGTCCAACTATTGATATGAAAAGCTCTAACCGCATCAAGACTGTTGTCCGATTTTTGATATATCAAAAGTACAACGGTATCATCATTTACCATATATTTGATGCTTTGTGAACTTTCAATTTCGCATAGATTACGAAGTTTGGCAAACACAGGGGAATATAAGTAATAATCCTCGTCTAAATAACTGTCCTTCTCTTCGTAATCACTTGGGAAGCTTAGACTTTTATTTTTTATTTTACTCACCCGGTAAAACAATGGTTTGATCCGAAGCGCAAATCTTCATATAAACCACCGCTTTGGAATTCGGATAAATCCTCATCTCAATCCGGTCAGAATCAGTATTGATTGCGTCCATTACCTGATTACTTAAACTGCCAAAGCGAAATTTATAGTTTTCTCTTGTTGAAACTTCCATTCCTTTCACCGTATATCGTTTGTGCGAATATCCGCGAGTAGATGTACTTCTATAATATTCTGCAGTGGTATTCATCAGCACAATATCCACAGTTCCTTCACGGTAATCCTTGATGCAATCACCTACTTGCAAGCCCCCGGCCCATATGACTAAAATGCCTAAAGCCAAGGTTACAAACGGAATGAAACCGATATGTCCCAATACTCTTATAAATGTTTCCATTCGTGTTTCCACTTGCGTATCCGGCAAATCTTTCGTTTCTTTTATATGTTTTATGGCAATTACAAAAGGAAAAGACGCCATATATATACCAAATCCGATGACCAAAAATGCTTTTAATGTCTCATAAAAAAGTGCTTTTTTGCCCATCTCCGGTGCTGCAATTATAAAAACAATTAAAACGATTACACAGATAAAAGCTATGATGATATGTAGTATTCGATTTTTTAAAATATCAGTTATCTTTTTCATTTATTCACCATTTCACTCACTTAGACAATAAATTACTTCGTTTTCCGTTACGACATAATCCGCACGCCAATCCGTCTCTTCCGCAGGAATTGCATCTTTTACCATCGACTCATAGGATAATGCAACCGTTGTAAGATTCACCTCTTTAGGCACTCTTGCAAGATATTTATCGTAATACCCTTTACCATACCCTAAGCGGTTGCCCCTTTTATCAAACATAAGACCAGGCATAAGCATACAGTAATAAGCGTCATTCTGCAGTACCAATCGCCATTCTGCCAAAGATTCCGGCTCAAGTACGTGAAAATTGCCTTCTTTCAAATCTTTCAAAGATGAAATTCTGTAAAACTCCATCTCATCGCCTTGTGTCACCGGGCAATAAACTTGCCTTTTACCTTCTTCTGTGAGTTCATGTATCAAGCTTAATGTCTCAACTTCATCCGGCAAGGACGCATACATCAAGAAAACCTCTGCCTTCTGAAATTCCTTTAATGCCTTAATATTATTTATGATGGCATTTGACTTATCCAGTCGGTCATTTTCGGATAAACTTTTACGATATGATTTTGCTTCTTTACGAAGTTTTTTTTTCTGTGAAAGAATATCCATAAGGCCTCCTGCATTTTTACTTAAAACAAATTAATTCAACTTACCGTTCTGCCCAAACTTCTCACCAAGATTCGTAACGGAACCGTCTTTCTCCTCGATATCGATATTATCAAGTTGTCCTCGAAGTGCTGCGCGAACACTTGCCACATAATCCGCACGCAACTTCTGCTGTTCGCACTTTTCTTCCGGAGTAAGTCCCGCTTCTGTCTGGGATTTATGATATAACTCGTTGATACGTGTAATTTTTTCTTCCATTGTTGCCATAATTAAGCCTCTTCCTTCATTCCCATAATATAATCCGCAAGATAGAAATCTTCATCTCTGTTTGCCTTAAACAAAGTACCGAAGTTTCTGCCGTCCATAATTCTATGAAGAATATGAATGTCCGAACTGTTTGCAATAATCATATCGCAACCTGCGCTTGTGGCAATTTTAGCAGCCTGAAGTTTTGTATTCATACCGCCTGTGCCAACCTTGCTACCGGTCTCACTTTTACCCATATGCATAATATCGTCGGTGAGTTCTTCCACAACCTCGATAAACTTCGCATCCGGATTACTTCTGGGATTGTCGGTATACAAACCATCAATATCGGATAAAAGAATCAACAAATCCGCATCAATCAAAGCAGCAACGATTGCTGACAACGTATCGTTATCACCAAACTTGATTTCGTAGGTAGAAATCGTATCGTTTTCATTTACGACAGGAATGACGCCAAGTTCCAAAAGTTCTGAAAATGTGTTGTGTGCATTCACACGATTCGTCGTATTGGTGATGGTATCCTTGGTCATAAGAACCTGTGCGGTTACCTGATTGTATTCTGCAAAAAACTTCTGATAAATCATCATAAGCTTAGCCTGACCAATTGCAGCGCACGCCTGCTTTACGGATACCTTACCGGACTTGTCATTCTCAAGATGTACCGACTTACGTCCGACAGAAATCGCACCGGAACTTACAAGGACAACTTCCTTTCCGCTATTTCGGATATTGCAAAGCTCCCTTACAAGAACCTCCATCTTGTTGTAATCCAAATCTCCCGTTTCAGGGTGCTGCAGAGATGATGACCCGATTTTTACAACAATTCTTTTTTTATCTTTGATTGCTTCTCTTAATGTTTCCATATCTCCTCCGGTGCCCGGTTTCGTTTACAACCGAACACTTCTCAATCCTTAGATTTTTTATAAAATATATAAAATTATATTTCTAAAAATTAAAAACTCTTCAAACACTTTATTTTACTCTAAAAATAATATAATGTCCAGTTTTTGAACCATATTAAACACTACATTTTCGGACAAAATTGAACGATAATACTTTCCGCAACTTTCATGCCGTCCATTGCTGCCGAAGTGATTCCACCGGCATAGCCTGCGCCTTCACCACAAGGGTAAATTCCACGTACATTCGCCTGATAAAATTCATCTCGCAGAATACGTACCGGCGCTGAAGTACGGCTTTCTACACCGCAAAGAAGGGGATTTTCTTTGGCAAATCCGGGTATTGTATGATCAAAAGTCTCCATACCATCTACAATCGCCTTAGAAATCGCTGTCGGGAAGATTTCAGTTACATCAGAAAAAGCATACAAACCTTTTATGGAATGTATAAAATCATCAGCCTTTTCTTCTGTATCATTTGACATATTATTCTGCAAATCTTGCGTATCTTTTGCCTTCTTATCGCCGGAAAGCTTAACTTGCACATTTTCCTTAAAATCCTCATAAAACTGTACCGGGATTTTACCGTCACAAAGCTCGTAAGCCTTCTCTTCCAGTTCACGCTGAAAATGCATTCCCGCAAGTACATGACCCGTTCCATAGTCCTTTTCGTCTATTGCAACCACAATGGCACTGTTGGCATGCTCCGCATTTCGCCCGCTGTAACTCATACCGTTTACCGCTAATCGACCTTCTTCCGAAGATGCATTTACCACGAATCCTCCGGGACACATACAGAAGGAATATACCCCGCGCCCGTCTTCGGCACGTGCTGTTAATTTATAGGGTGATGCCGGTAAAGAATCTGCATAGCGTTCCTTATATTCCGCACCATATTGCGTACGATTGATATAATCCTGGGAATGTTCTACGCGAACCCCCACCGCAAAAGGCTTTGCTTCCATAGGAAGTTCCTTTTCGTACAACATTTCGTAAGTATCCCTGGAACTGTGACCAATCGCAAGAATAACTACATTTGTATCAATATCTGCAACCGAACCATCGGACAAATTCTTAACCTTGATACTTTTTAGCGATTGGCCTTTTACTTCGTATCCCACAAACTGATGCCCAAACAACACTTTACCGCCCAGCGCAATGATTTCTTCACGCATGCTTTTCACAACCGTTGCCAGAACGTCGGTGCCGATATGCGGCTTACCATCGTATAAAATATCTTCTTTTGCTCCATGCGCACAGAATATCTTAAGCACCGCACGATTCCTGCCGTCCTTATCTTTTACGCCGGTATTAAGCTTCCCATCCGAAAAAGTTCCTGCACCGCCTTCCCCAAACTGAACATTGGAATCAGGCTTCAATGGCTTTCCCTGCCAAAAATCTTCCACATCTCGAATTCTGCTATCAACATCATTTCCCCGTTCAATCACAATCGGTTTAAATCCGCGTTTTGCAAGCAAATACGCCGAAAACAGCCCCGCAGGACCCATACCGACCACAACAGGCGGATATTCCAAAGGTGTCTTTCCGCATTTTGGAATCTGATATTCTTTTAATTCAGGTGCGGAAGATACATTTTTATTCTTAAAAACTCTTTTAAAATTAGCAGATGACTTTAACTCCACATCTACCGTATAAATCCAGAATAATTCCGGTTTCTTACGGGCATCCAGGGATTTCTTAACAATATTCAGTTGAATCATTTCATCTTCACGTACAGATAAAGCTTTCGCTACATGACTTGAAAGCTTATCTTCTTGTCCCGGAAGAATTTTTAACTGATTTAATCGAATCATTTTGCTGCTGTTTCTCCTGCTTTTATTCCGCTTGCAAAAGCCCAATGCAGATTGTATCCGCCGCAATCGGCATCCACATCCACCATTTCGCCTGCAAAAAACAAACCTTTTACTAATTTTGACTCCATATTGCCGTCAATTTCTTCTAAAACAACGCCACCCTTGGTCACCTGGGCATTTTCAAAACCTTTATGGCCTGTAATGTTAAAACGCCAGTCTTTCATTGCGTTTAAAAGTTCAAGCACCATTTTTTTATCTTCCGGCACAACAGTATATCCCGCGTCCAAATTGCGGATTTTCAGGAAATAATCCGCCAATTTATTATGTACCAGACCGGTGATAAAATCTTTTAAACTATAGCCTTTTAAATCGTTTAAACGTTTCATAATAAAGGCATCCATTGCATCCTTACTAATCTGCGGAATAAAATCTACAGATACCACGCATTTCATCCCTTCTTCCGCTTCTTTGGAAAGGAAGCGACTCAAATGAAAGACAGGAATCCCGGACAAACCGTAATCCGTCAGTTGTAATTCGCCGTAATCAGTAGCAACCTTTGAGTCATTCACCAAAGCAGTCACGTTTGCATAACAGCGAACACCGGCAATCTGCTTTAAACCGGAAGCATCAGACTGCATCTGCACCAATACAGGATATGTCCTTGTTACCGTATGTCCGAATCCTCTTGCAAGACGGTAACCAAAGCCGTCACTGCCTGTTTTAGGCGCAGCCTTACCGCCGCAGGCAAGAATCACTGCATCAAAATAAATGAATTTATTGTCCATATGTACCTCAAACTGCTCTTTATCACAAACAATTTCACCGATACAGGCGTTGTAAATCACTTCGATTCCTAACTGTTCCATCGCCTGTAGGAAAGCAGTCTGTATCGTGCCTGCCTGTCCCGTAACCGGATACATACCGCTTTTACGCTCCATGGAAAGCACGCCCAAATCTGAGAAATATTCACAAATATCCCTTGAAGACAGGCTGTTCAATACCTCATCCGCCACACTACCTTCTTCAAAGGAATAATAGTCGGCATGAATATCTACATTTGTAAAATTACATCTTCCGTTACCGGTTAAAAGCAACTTTTTACCGGCGATATCATTTCTCTCAAACACTACTACTTTTGCACCGTTTCTTGCCGCAGCAATTGCCGCGGACATTCCCGCAGGACCGGCGCCGATGACTGCTACTGTCTTCATTTTTTCACCACACATTCTGTTACGATTTCTCTTAAAAATCATTCATTTTACTTTTTACAAATAATTATTATACAACTTACCTCTTTATTAATTCTTTAATCTCAACTCGTATGAGACTCCAGAAAAGAATACAGACTCTCATAGCTTTCAACCTCTTTTACCGCTTCTATTTCAGCCTTGGTCGCTTCCGGCAGACTGTCTAAACGGATACTCGTATACATATAGACAGTACTGTTATCCCCGTAATATACAACGACGTAATTTTCTTCCGCCTTCAAATAAAACTTCTCTTCCATCTGCAAGGGTTCATAAATCTTTTTCACCACCAGTTTCTGCGGTGAATAGCTTTCAACTGATGCACTGACGAAACCTTCCTCACGGTCTTTTAACACGGGACTTAAGGCATAATCCTCATAATATTCCTCTAAATCAGTCCGGCTTTTTCCAACGAATTGCGAAGGCAGTTCCTCCGTAATTTCGCTTACCTCACCGGTCACGAGATTTTCTTTGATAATAATAAATTCCGTATTCAAATCCACCGTCGCATAGGCACCGGTTTCAACCATGGGACTTTCCGACGGCAATTCGCTTGAAACTTCAGTATTTTCAATTCGAACAGGCGTCTCCTCGTAGATTTCCAATTGATTTTTATAAAATAAATACGACGAAAACCACATTCCAAGGAAAAATAAACTTACGCCCGCTACGCAAAGAAAGCAGATTCTAAAAAATCGATTCATATGTGTCTCCTTACATATTTTTACGATTATAGTATCCGCCTCTTTTGGAAAAATTATTCAATTACATTGCACCAAATCTCTTCAGCATGGAAATTAAAGGCTTGCCTACCAAAGGAATTCGCGCAAGCTCGTTTTCGCGGAAGCCTTTTAGCATAATCATTCCCACAAAATAAATCAATACTGCTACAATAAGCGCAATAATGCAACTTGCCGTTGTGGGCAGGAATAAATGGAACAAATGATAAATTCCAAAGGAAACCGCACCCATAACAACAGACACAATCAAAGGAATGATAAAAGTTTTAACCAGTTCCTGACGATATCCGATAAACTTACGAATCGCCAAGTGGTTTAAAATAAACATTACAAGCGAGAAAATAATATTTGAGAATACTACCGCCATAATGTCAAGTTTCATAAAGCTTAACATCACCCACAAGCTGAGAAGATGCACAACAAGGGCGATTGCCGAATTCACAATGGGCACATACATTTTACCGATGCCCTGTAAAATACCGTTTCCAAGGGTTGATAAAGCATAGAATACCACGGACAAAGTACCCATAAGAAGCATCTGTCCTGCCAAATCCACTTCACCGCTGAATAACATATCTACAATAGGCTTGCCAAGCACAGCAAGTCCCACTGCCGAAGGAATGGTTACCATCATGGTGGCGCGGATTGCGGAAGCTACCTTACTTCTTGCACTTGCAACATCATTGTTCGCAAAACTGCCTGCCAGTGAAGGTACAATTGCGGAACACATTGCACTTGCCAAAGCAATCGGTAAATTAATCAAAACCTTGTATTTACCGCTGTAAACGCCCCAGTTAAATGTTTTTAACTCTTCCTGTCCAAGGGAAAGCATATGATGATTATAAAAAATCTGATCCAAAACACCGCATAAATTGTACATAACCGAACTTAAAAGCACGGGTACAATGGTGAGAATTAAAACTCTGAAAATGGATGCATAGTCTTCATTCGCTTTGGTTACATCTTTACGTTCTGCACGAACCATATTTCCGCGGGATATATAATATACAATAACCAGAAATAACAAGCCGGCTATGGCACCAATACCACAACCAAGGGTTGCACCGGCCGCCCCCTGTGCAGGTGCATAACGGTCATTCATCATCAAATTGCCGTATAATTCACCGCGTCCAAAGGCAATATTCGCAAATACCAAAGAGAACACAACAAGGAAAATCTGTTCCACAATCTGCGAAATTGCGGTCGGTGTCATTGTTCCCAAGCCTTGGAAATAGCCACGGAACACACCCATAATTGCTACAATCAAAAGTGTGGGTGCCAAGACACGCAAGGCCGTAGCACTCATAGGTTCACCCATCAGGGAACCGGCAAGGAAATCTGCAAAGAATAATACAATTAAGCAGGCAAGACCGCCCGACACCGTGGCAAACAATAAAGATGCCTTAAAAATCTTCTTTGCGTTTTTGTACTGTCCTCTGCTGACTCTGGCTGCGACCATTTTAGACACCGCCAAAGGAAGGCTGTAGGACGATAAAAGAAGAATAATTGCATACAATTCATAAGCTGCCGCGTAATAACCGTTACCGACATCACCAATAATGTTTGTTAAGGGAATTCTTCTGACAATACCGATTGCTCTGGCAATCAGGCCCGCCGCCGCAAGAATCCCACCTTGTACCACAAGTCCGTTTCTTATTTTCTTTGCACGTTCACTCATTGATTAAATCCCCGTTCGTTTATTATCTGGTAATTCCTAAATCATTTAAGTATTCATTCTGCTTTGCTTCCATATGTTTGGCTTCCTCTTCCTCCATATGGTCATATCCAATTAAGTGTAACACACTATGGGCAATTAGAAAAGCATATTCACGTGTTACGCCATGACCATATTCCTCGGCCTGTGCAAGCATTTTATCCCTTGAAATCATAATATCCCCCAGGACAAAATAGTCATTCTCCGGATTAAAACAGTCAAAATAGACATCTTCATCACGAAACTGTGAAAACTCGCCCGGCATATCAAAGTCACAATTCGGAAAAGATAAAACATCCGTCGGCTTGTCCATATCACGAAACACTTTATTTACCGCCTGAATGCCGTCATTATCCGTCATAGTAAGGTTTACTTCACAATCAAAAGGACAGCCTTCTTTTTGTAAAATATGCTCTATTACCTTCTTCGCCAATGCCAGCTCTTCTTCATTGATTTCTTCTGTAATTTCGTCCCAGAAATTAATTTGTACCATAGTTGTACCTTCTTTTAATTTATTCTTTTAATTTATTCTTTTAATTTATTCTTTTAATTTATTCTTACTTCTATTATTTCGAATCACGTCTGTTACGGCTGTTTTCTTTCATTCTGGCAGCCTTGCGTTCTTCTCTCGCCTTCTCTTTCTTTTCATAATTGTCGTAAGCGCATACAATCTTCTGCACAAGCGGGTGACGAACAACGTCCTTGCCGGTCAAATGACAGAACTGAATATCGGGAATATCTTTTAACACACGCAATGCCACATCCAAGCCTGACTGCGCTCCGACAGGCAAGTCTTTCTGCGAAATATCACCCGTAATAATCACCTTGGAACCGAAACCGATTCTGGTCAAAAACATCTTCATTTGGGCAGGGGTTGTATTCTGCGCTTCATCCAGAATAATATAAGCATTATCCAAAGTACGTCCGCGCATATAAGCAAGGGGCGCCACTTCTATTAATCCCTTCTCCATATTCTTCTGGAAAGACTCCGCTCCCATAATCTGATATAACGCATCATAAAGGGGTCTTAAGTAAGGGTCAATTTTACTCTGCAAATCGCCGGGCAGGAACCCAAGCTTCTCTCCGGCTTCAATGGCGGGTCTTGTAAGAATAATACGGCTTACTTCTTCATTCTTAAAAGCCGTAATCGCCATCGCCATAGCAAGATAGGTTTTACCCGTACCGGCAGGACCGAGACCGAACACAATCATATTCTTACGGATTGCATCCACATACTCTTTCTGGCCCAAGGTCATGGGTTTTACAGCCTTTCCGTTCATCGTATGACAAATGCAATCAGAATCAACCGAAAGCAAAACATCCGACTTATCTTCTTTGGACATTGCGATGCCATAATCCACATTCTGTTCTTTAATGGTATTTCCCCGCTTTGACAGTTCTGTCAGTTCAGATAAAAGTCGCACGGCCTTCTTGGCATTATACTCATCACCTGTAATCTTTACCACGCCGTCACGATTGATGATGGTGACATCTAAATCATTTTCTATTTTACGAATATAAGAGTCTCTTTCACCGAAAATATTCTGCATATGTTCAGTGCTCATCTCCATTGTTAACTGAATTGTATTGGCCATCTAAAAGCTCCGTTCTCGTGGCAGGGTTAATTTCTTCCCGAAGCAGGTTAGAATCCACAAAATATAATTCACCGCTTAAGGTAAGCATACTACCACTAGTACCTATTTTAACATCTTTTTGCATATTTTGTACCCCCTTTTCTTCTAAACTTTTAAGAAAAAGGGATAAATTTTCATATAATTGGGCTTCTAAGGCACTTTTATCCTTTTTTACGCGGACAAAATCATATTCTTTATGTGTTTTTTGATAAAACCAAACCGGCAAATAAAAGTGTTCCCACAATTTCAACTGATAAAACGACTCTGAAATTTCTTCTTTTTCATATTGCGGGTGAAACCAGTGAAAGGCATACATTTTATTTCCCAATCGCAGACTGTATTCCTGAAAAGTCTCGCCGGAATACTGTTTTTCCTCCCGATAAAAGGAAAGTTCATCCTGATAGTTTTCGCTATAAGCAATTAACACATCTGCATCTGCATTCACAAGTCTATAGTCAAGAATGGTGCCGTCAGTTTTGACAACCGGAAGCACTCCGTCTATAATAAGTTGCCCTTTCGTTACCACATCTCCCGGCTTTACTTTGGCCTGACCGCTTCGGACCACAACCGATACCACGGTGCCGTCCCTTGGTGCGTATAAACTGCTTGCAGAGTAACCTTCTTCTTCATACACAGCCACATCACGTTCCTTAACATCAATGGATAAGGTAGTCCCTTCCTGTCCAATTGATACCCAGGTAATATCGCCAAAGTCCTTTCGAAAGCTCTTTTCCAGTGCATCCGTGTCAATTTCACTTTTTGTTGTACCCATTTTAATATCCTGTGTTTCAAGATAATCTAATATCATTTCATCTGAAATACTTACATTCCCCTCGATTTCAATGGCCCATATAAACCGGCTCATAAAAAGAAGCCACCCAAAACAAATCAATGCTCCCAATACAAAGCATTTACGGGCAGACATACGTAAAAAGAAAAAAGGCAGTCCATGTTTTTCAACAATGGCTACCTTTACATTGGTTTTATGAACAACATCACGGATTTGCTTAAAATCCGGGACCGAAATATTTAATTCATATTCTTCATCCCCTTGCACCAAATCATGAATATGAAAACCTCTTTTTTTGCAGATATTTACAAATCGCGTGGCACCGTATCCTTTTACACGAATGCGTACAAATCCTTGTATCATTGACTGAAAAGAACGCAACTTTACACCTCCGCTCACTACTTACTTTATGAATAAAACACCGTCAATTTGACCGTCTATAATAATTTCCTCTTCGTTATAGCTACGTACTTTAAGGCAGTTTCCGCACACTTTGATTTTAGACTGCTTTCCCTGTAAAAGAATGACATCCTTGTCGTATTCCAAAATGCCTTTATAATTCTCAATTACCACACGCATAGAACCGATAATCGATACATTGCTTGCTCCGCAAACTATATCGTGTGGAAGCGAGAAAAGGTCGGCCAATTGTTCTTTTTGTTCCTGAATTTTTGCTCTTTTATCATTTTTCATACTTGATTTTATGCCAAATATGATATTAATATGAGCATATTTTACAACTCTTTATAATTAGAAAACCCCTTTTATCTGTGTTTTATCAAATAAAAGGGGTTTTTAAATCGTTTCTAATCTTCTGCTACTACAATCAATAAATCGCCTTCCACAAAAGTGATTTCTTCACTCTTTGCAGGATTGGTTACAATCAACATTTCATCATCAATAATCTTCTTGTAACCCACAGCAATATGTCCCTGTCTTGAAGCACTTTCGGTCACGGTATAGAAATCAACCGGTGTATCGAGTAAGACATAATTCTCGATGGGTTTCATATACAATTCGGAACCGTCTTCATCCAAAATATCTTCAAATAAAGCCGTCAATTCGCGATTTTCCGCAATCTGCGTCATAAGAAGATTCACAATATTAGAACCGATTACGAAATCATCACCGCGCGAACCGGTGGCCAGACGCTGATTGACGGTTTTACGCATTTCACTTGTAATTGACACACGATGTTTCGTCTTCTTGATAATGTCCCATAAATAAATCAAACTTAATAACGTTCGTGCATCCGCTTCTTCAGCCTCAAGATGAATGTTACTGAGAATAAGCACATTATCCAAATCTTCCGTAAGAATTTCTTCCATTCGTGCACGATTTACGAATCCTTCTTTACGAATTTCAGGGTTAATGTGTCTATACTCCTCCGCTGACAAATCCAAATCATCATCAGTAACAATTACAACTCTGGTTCCATCATCTACATAACAATCATATTCTTTTAAAATTGACGGCAACATAGGATTACTTCCTAAAACAAGCAAATCATCCGTCTCTACCTTGCGCTGTTCAGGCAGTTCTTTTACAATTAGCTCTTCCTTAAATTCCGGTGTTTTCTCCGAAACAACGAAGGAACCGTCATCATCTTCTAATAAAATCAACTTATCATCTGCCGTAATAACCGTATCCATAGGCGGATTCAAGTATGTACCACTGTCATTTCGAATACCGAAAACAACTGCCTTATCGAAATAATTCAAAGTATCCTTGAAAGTAAGTCCTCTCAAAGAAGGCACATCTTCAAAGTACAATTCATCACCATCGTAGTCAAATAATTCAACCAAGACCTGTGACAAACCGGGTTGACGACAGGTATGTGCAATAATTCTGGAAATCGCATCGTTGGCAAAAATAACTTCCGCTCTGCCTTCGCCGGCAATTCTTGCCGCTTCCACATTCTGCGCATCATTAATTGCAACCGTAAAATAAAGATTAGGGTGAGTCAGTTCTTTATCCTTCAAATACGAAGTCAAAGCTAAGATAATTTTAATGCTCTGGGGATCATCGTATTCATTAATAATAATGGATTTACTGGTTTCTACGGAACAACGTTCTAAAATATGCGGTTCACAGGGTGATCCGCTTCTGCAAATAATTCTTGTGGTTTTGGTATCAGGAAATCTTCCCGCAATGGCATCTTCCATCACCTCTTTTTCCTCTTCGCCTAAAACCACAATACAGCCGTCTTTTTGGTTTTCATTTGCACCAATTAACTCGTTAATTAACGTATAAATATTATCGTTAAAGCCAAGGATTACCGTATGTCCGTCTTCAATTACAATGGATGTACCTTTTCTCAAGCTTGATAGTTTTGATTCCAAACCTGAAGAAATAATACCGATTAAAACACTGCTGATAAAAATACCGCAAATGGTTACAACAGTCTGCAAAATAACATAGGGTATATTGTCTAAAGTATCGGTTGTAATAGTTCCCGGATCCAGGGCGTGCATAAAACTCACCCAAATGGAACTTGCAATTCCGCCCTCCATACCAATTAACACCGTAATAGCGCCTGCAATACATACAATAACAAAAGTCACAAGACATAAAAGACCAATCAAAGCAATGGTTCCTTTAGACATAATATTATCAAAACGATATTTTAACTTTTGAATAAAACTTCTTTTTTTCATTTGAATTTCCCTCTTTACTCCACAACTCCGCGAATCAATGCTTCCGGTTTGAATTCTTTATCCGTAAAAGAATACGCCGCAAGGAAACGCTTCTTTGCCACCTCTAATTTATCCAAATCATTCGCATGGATTGTTGCAAGACTTTCGCCCTTCTTCACGTAATCACCTTTCTTCTTGTGAATAACCAAACCTACCGATAAATCAATCTCGCTTTCTTTGGTTTCGCGACCACCACCAAGAATTAATGAACAAATACCGATTTCATCACATACAATACCGGAAATATATCCATCTTCTTCCGAAACAATTTCTTCAATATGCTGCGCTTTCGGAAGAAGTTCTGTATCGTAGACCTCTTCTTTTCGTCCGCCTTGTGCTTCCACAAATTCCGCTAATTTCTCTAAAGCCTGACCATTTACAATTACTTCTTCAAGCTTTGCTCTGGCTTCATCTTTATCACTTGCTTTCCCTGCGGCAACCACCATATAAGAACCTAAAGTCAGACACAATTCCCTGAAATCTTCCGGCCCTTCACCTTTTAAGGTATCAATGGCTTCTTTTACTTCTAAAGCATTTCCAACCGCTCTTCCAAGTGGCTGATCCATATCCGAAATTACTGCTATGGTCTTTCTTCCTGCACCGTTACCGATGGTAACCATTTCCTTAGCCAAGGCAAAGGAATCTTCTTCCTTCTTCATAAAAGCACCGCTACCGGTCTTTACATCCAAAACAATGGCATCTGCTCCTGCCGCAAGTTTTTTACTCATAATAGAACTTGCAATTAATGACATATTGTCTACCGTTGCCGTCACATCACGCAAGGCATACAATTTTTTATCCGCAGGCGCCAAATCAGCAGTCTGTCCCATTATGGAAATACCGATACGATTAACCTGGTCAATAAAATGGTCTGTTGAAATATCCGTACGAAATCCCGAAAAAGACTCCAATTTATCAATGGTTCCGCCTGTATGACCAAGTCCACGGCCACTCATTTTCGCAGTCGGAACACCAACCGCTGCCACCATAGGAATCAGAGCAAGAGACGTTTTATCACCTACACCGCCGGTAGAATGCTTATCAACTTTCACGCCTTTAATTGCAGATAAATCAAGCATATCACCGCTATTAGCCATAGCCATAGTAAGATTCAATGTTTCTTCCGCATTCATTTTATTAAAATAAATGGCCATGGTAAGAGCCGACATCTGATAATCGGGAATTTCTCCTTTGGTATACCCTTCCACCAAAAAGTCAATTTCTTCCTTACTCAACACCCCATTATTACGCTTTTTCATGATAATATCATACATTCTCATAAAAACACCCCCAAATTGTGATGAATATAAAATTGATTTTACATTTTAAATCATACAAAAAACTTTATTTATGATACGGCTCATTATGGATAATTCGAAAACAACGATACACCTGCTCCAAAAGAATCACTCGCATCAACTGATGCGGAAATGTCATAGGCGAAAAACTAAGTAATTCATCTGCGCGATTATATACTTCTTTAGACAAGCCCAAGGAACCGCCAATGACAAAACAAAGATCCGAAGTTCCTTCAATGCCAAACCGCTCCATTTTCTGCGCAAATTTAACCGACGAAAGTTCTTTACCTTCTATCGCAAGCGCAATTACATGCATATTATCCGTGATATTTTTAAGAATACGTTCGCCTTCTTTGTTTTTAATCTGCTCTTCAATGGCTTCCGGCGCATTGTTCGGTGTATTCTCATCAGCCACTTCAATAATTCTAATTTTACAATAGCGACTCAAACGCTTTACAAACTCATCTACCGCATCCCGATAAAATTTCTCTTTGATTTTACCGACGGTAACCAATGTAATATTCAAAATAATACTCCTGTTTGCAGATTACCATAGACAGCAAAATATAGTCAGGTTAAAATTGCCAAGTAATCCTTCCTTTAAAACTTAATATTTTATTCAAACGATTTATAGATTACTCAAAATATTCACTATACTTCTTCTCTGTAATATATTCCGCATAATCATCGCCCATTTCAGGAAATGCTTTAGAAATGGTAGCTTTCATATAATCAAAACGTTCAAAATAAAGCTGCTCGTCTTCAGAAACATCACCGGGAATAGTCTGCTCTACAATTTCTTTGGTAAGATTTAAAGCACACCATTCATCGATTTCTTTTAATTTCTTTGATTCTTCATCATCTGCATTGCCCATCTTCTTTAAGCTCACAAAAGACATAATTCCCGAAACGAACAACGCACCAAAGAAAATGCCCATAATGGAATATGCAATGATTGCATTAAAACCGGAGAAACGAAGCGGAACAACTCCAAGAATTACCAATACCATAAAAACAATGCCGGCAATGCCAAATGCCAAAAGCATAATACCGCTGGCTTTTAATTCGCTCTTCTTTTCTTTTGCTGTTTTAAATTCTTTAGCAGGTTCTGATTTTTTGGTCATCACTCTGGGACTATCGGGATTCCGGGCAGCTTCCATAGCCTGTGGATTTGTGTTACGCATAAATTCCGCCGCACATCTTACAGCACCTTCTCTTTCGGAAGCCGATACAAATAACTCATAGTTTTCCGCACCTTCTTCTCTGCTTTCGCCCTTTTTACGGTCTGTTTTTACTGAAAATGCAGATGTAAACCCTTCAGCAAGCAAATGCTCTTCAATCATCTTTACATGTTTTTTATCACCAAATAAAAGAGAACAGGACTCTTCCACGCGTTCTTCTTCATTAAGGCTTTTTACCAATGTACTTCCGCAATCGGCACACTTCTCAATACCTTCTCTATATTCTGTTTTACAATTAGGACACCAGGGCATAATTTTTACCTCTCTTTATTATTTTATAGGTGGTCATCTTATAAGTATCTTTCATTCTTTTAAATCTTATAAAAATCCGACCACTCAATGATTTCATAAAAACACATTATATAATAACATAATTTTACCAAAAAGAAAAGAAGACGTGCATAATATACACGCCTCCTCTTTTAGCATTATGTCTTTATAGAATTTTATTCACAATCATATAAAAAATTATTTGTTAGATAAAAATTCGTGAATACCCTTTGCACCTGCACGGCCTGCACCCATTGCAAGAATAACGGTTGCTGCACCTGTAACAGCGTCACCGCCGGCATAAACACCTTCTTTGGTGGTTTTACCATTGTCTTCTTCCGCAATAATACATTTCCACTTATTTACTTCCAGACCTTCTGTTGTAGAAGAAATCAAAGGATTCGGCGAAGTACCAAGCGACATAATAACCGCATCAACATCAATGATGAATTCACTGCCGGGAACTTCTACAGGGCGTCTTCTGCCGGATGCATCAGGCTCGCCAAGTTCCATTTTAATGCACTTAATACCTGATACCCAACCATTCTCATCCGATAAGATTTCAACCGGATTGGTAAGAAGATCAAAGATGATACCTTCTTCTTTGGCATGATGCACTTCTTCCACTCGGGCAGGAAGTTCAGCCTCACTACGACGGTATACAATATGTACTTCCGCGCCAAGTCTTAAAGCAGTTCTTGCAGCATCCATAGCAACGTTACCGCCACCAACTACAGCGACTTTTCTTGCCTGCATAATGGGAGTTCTGGACTCTTCACGGAACGCCTTCATTAAGTTACTTCTTGTTAAGTATTCGTTTGCTGAGAATACACCGTTTGCATTTTCTCCGGGAATACCCATAAACTTGGGAAGTCCGGCACCGGAACCTATGAATACAGCTTCAAAGCCTTCATCTTCCATCAACTGGTCAATGGTTACAGACTTACCAACAACTACGTTGGTTTCAAACTTAACGCCGAGACGTTTTACATTTTCGATTTCCTTACGAACTACTCTTTCTTTAGGAAGACGGAATTCCGGAATACCGTAAACAAGTACACCACCAAGTTCATGCAATGCTTCAAAAACAGTTACATCATAACCTAATTTAGCAAGGTCACCTGCACAGGTAACACCTGCAGGGCCGGAACCGATTACAGCAACTTTCTTGCCATTCTTCTCCTTGGGAGGTTCAGGGTGTACATCATTTTCAAATGCCCAGTCAGCAACGAAACGCTCTAACTTACCGATAGAAATAGGGTCACCCTTTAAGCCGCGGATACACTTTCCTTCACACTGGCTTTCCTGAGGACATACACGACCACAAACTGCAGGAAGTGAACTTGCTTCGTTGATGATTTTATAAGCTTCTTCAATATTTCCTTCTTTTACCTGACCGATAAAACCGGGAATATCAATGGAAACGGGGCAACCTTTTACACAGGCTGCATTTTTACAACCGATACATCTTGCCGCTTCTTCCATTGCTTCTTCTTTATTGTATCCTAAACATACTTCTTCAAAATTAGTAGCTCTGACAGCCGCATCCTGTTCTCTAACAGGAACTTTCTCCAATACATTCATTATTTGTCACCTCCGCAAACTCCACATCCGCCGTGATGTGTATCACCCTCTTTTTCCTTTAAGAACGCTCTTCCTTCAGCTGTTTTATAAATCTGCTGACGCTTCATTGCTTCATCAAAGTTTACAAGATGACCATCAAATTCCGGACCATCTACACATGCAAATTTTACTTCATTGCCAACAGTAAGACGACAAGCACCACACATACCTGTTCCGTCTACCATAATCGGATTCATGCTTACAATTGTATGTAAATCAAGTTTCTTTGTTAAAAGACAAACGAATTTCATCATAATCATAGGTCCAATAGCTACACAGACATCATACTTCTTGCCTTCAGCATACAAATCTTCAATAACCTTGGTAACCATACCGCTTCTTCCATAAGAACCGTCATCGGTAGTAACATAAAGATTTCCGGCAACTGCCTTCATTTCTTCTTCCATAATAACCATATCTTTGGTCTTGGCACCAACAATAACATCTACATCAACGCCTTTTTCATGCAACCATTTTACCTGAGGATATACAGGTGCGGTTCCCAAACCACCGGCCACAAAGAGTATCTTCTTTTTCTTTAATTCTTCTGCATCTTCTTTGATAAATTCAGATGCCTGACCCAAAGGTCCAACGAAATCGTGGAATGCATCGCCAGCTTTTAATTCTTTCATTGCCAAAGTAGATGCGCCAATCGTCTGTACAACAATTGTTACCGTACCGGCGTCTCTGTCATAGTCACAAACCGTCAAAGGAATACGTTCTCCATCCTCTGTTGTACGAACAATAACAAACTGTCCGGGCTCACAGGAAGCTGCGCAACGCTTTGCTTCCACTACAAACAGATAAATGCTGTTTGCTAATTCTCTTGCCTCAAGTATTTGATACATTTTTAATCCTCCCTTGTATAAATAACCGCCTTTACTGCGGAACAATTTCAGCTAAAACTCTATAATAGTTCCCAAATTCATCAATCTCCAAAACACCTACTTTATTCGGGTCATGCATAGCCGAACAAAATACCAAACCTGTCTTGGTTCTTAATTGACTGTTAGGATCCTCATAATATTCATAAATTACATAATATGTGTCATCTTCTAACTGCACAGCAGCTTCACACATATACAAAAGTTTACCTGATATCGTGGACAGATGACCTTGTGTATCCATAAGGCCACCCATTCCAAAACGATGCATAGTAACCATACTTGCAGCATCGGCTGCAGAAACAATCGCATCCGCAGGAATTTTATATGTATACATTGCCATTGAAGGCTCACTGGCAACATTTTCAGCACTATATGTTACAAAAGTAAATTTAGAATCGCCTAAAGGCATACAAATAGGTTCTTTATATTGTATGCTGTCTCTGGTGGGAATACTTCCATCCGTTGTATAATATGTGGTACAGCCCATTGGAACCTCTACAGAAATCACCTGTGGTATATCATAGGTACCTGACTCCACGCTGATAACAGGTTTGGCCGGAACTGTAACATTAATCTCATATTGTTGCGAAATCACATCACTAACCAAACCATATGAATTTACGAAAATAGCCTTAACTGTATAATAACCCGATTCCAAAAAGATAGGCGAAGTATATACATCGCTTGATGTATCTGGCGTACCACCATTCACTGTATAATAAATAGTTCCGGTAGTATTTGCTGTCAATTTTAAATGAACAACATCATCATAACTACCGGCAGGATCGCTAAATTCCGGTGTATTTGCTACATACTGACGAAATTGTTCAAGTATAACAGGATCTTCACACTCTGCCAAAGTTCTGCTTATTTCAATAATATTACCTTGACGGGAATAAATATCAAACATCTTGGTATATGTATTAATATCAGTTTGTGTATCTCCGCATATTAAGCCTTTTAAAACCAAAACAGCATTTTCGCTCTCTCCTATTTTATCATAATAAGACGCTAGCAAATATTTCATTTCAATATCCGATGAATCAAGAGTTAAAGCCTTCTCCATATATTGGATTGCCGTTTCATATGCGCCCTCATCAGCAGCATTTAACGCTTGTTTTACTTGATAACCATAGGAATTATCTTGAACAACACCGGTAATTGCAATCGACACTAACACTAATGCAACGACAATAACAACACCGGATAACAAAACTATTATTTTCGAAAGGAAACTCTTAGACCAAAACGTGAGAAACGCCTTGGTTACATTATCATTTCCTTTAAAATGTATGATTTCTTCTTCATCCCAGAAGTCTTCCCCCGGTATATCTTCATCATCCATATCTTCTAAAATTTCGTCTTCATCCGGAAATTCTTCAAATAAATAGCCATCCTTAATCTTCTTTTCCTCTTTAGCAAACACCTTGAATGTCTCTTTTGTCTTCTTTTGAGGCGCACTTTTATAAGGCTTGATACCATCTGCTTCCACTTCATTGATTATATCCGCCATATTTAACAAAGTCTCTTCTATACTGTTTTCGATTTCAGGCTCAAATTCCGGAACCATTTTGATTTCTTCACCGCATGCTTCACAGTAAAGCTGGCCTTCTTTTAACTCCTGATTACATTTCGGACACTTCATTGACTTCTCCGTTCTTAACAAACAAATACATCCTATTTTCTGATTTCAACCGAATCCACACAATTCTTCATTAACATTGCAATTGTCATAGGTCCAACACCACCGGGTACCGGTGTAATTGCGCTACAATGTGGTGCAACATCATCAAATAAGACATCACCGCATAATTTCTTACCTTCTTTACGATGAATACCTACATCAATTACCACAGCGCCTTCTTTTACATAATCTGCGGTAATCATTTCAGGCTTACCAATTGCTACAATTAAAATATCTGCGCGCTTACAAACATCTTTTAAATCCTTGGTTCTTGAATGCGCAATGGTAACGGTTGCATTCTCACGCAACATAAGAATAGACATCGGCTTACCAACAATATTACTTCTTCCGATTACAACACATTCCTTGCCTTCAATAGAAACATTACTTCTCTTTAAAAGTTCAATCACACCGGCAGGTGTACAAGATACATATCCTTTCTGTCCGATGCAAAGGGCGCCCACATTCTGTGTATGGAAGCCGTCAACATCCTTCAAAGGACTGATTGCGCGAATAATTTTATCTTCATCAATATGCCTAGGCACAGGAAGCTGAACCAAAATTCCGTTTACGGAATCATCTGCGTTTAACTTATCAATAATGGCAAGCAATTCCTCTTCTGTTGTTTCTTCCGGCAATTCATAAGACAAAGACTTGATGCCGATATATTCGCATGCTTTCTTCTTGTTATTTACATATACACTGGAAGCAGGATCGTTGCCAACCTGAATCACTGCAAGACAAATTTCCACGCCCTGTTCTTTGTATGCTGCAACTCTGTCTCTGCATTCATTTTTAATCTGTGTTGAAATTTCTTTTCCGTCAATAATCTGATACATTATGTATCTCCTCCGTTGTTAAAATATTTTTATAATCCAAATTAGAACAATCCTGTAATTCTGCCATCATCTTCAACATCAATTACCAAAGCCGCAGGTTTCTTAGGCAACCCGGGCATAGTCATAATTGCTCCGGTTAAAACCACTACAAAGCCGGCACCGGCTGAAACGTATGCTTCTCGGATGTCTACACGGAAACCTTCCGGTCTTCCCAAAAGCGCAGGATTATCCGATAAGGAATACTGTGTTTTCGCAATACATACAGGAAGATTACCAAATCCTAACTCTTCCAATTTAGCAAGCTGTTTATTGGCAGAATCCGAATAATTAACGCCTTCCGCACCATAGATTTCTTTGGCAACCGTTTCAATCTTTTCTTTTAAGGATAAATCATCACTATAGATTGGCGCAAACGCTGACTGCTTTGTATCTAACGTATTTAAAACAGCTTCTGCTAAGGCAATACCGCCTTCGCCACCCTTTTCCCAAACTTCCGAAAGGGCAAAATCACAGTTTCTTTCTTCGCAGAACTTGCGAACAAATTCAGTTTCCGCATCAGTATCTGTTACAAAGGAATTCAACGTGACTACAACAGGCACATTGTATTTCTGAAGGTTTTCGATATGTTTCTCCAGGTTAACAATACCTTTCGCAAGTGCATCTAAGTTTTCTGCCGACAAATCAGCCTTAGCTACACCACCATTATACTTTAATGCACGAATCGTTGCAACCAATACAATTGCATCCGGTTTAAGCCCACCGATTCTGCACTTAATATCTAAAAACTTCTCCGCGCCCAAATCTGCGCCGAATCCTGCTTCCGTGATCACATAATCAGCCATTTTCATCGCTGCTTTGGTTGCTTTGACACTATTACAGCCATGTGCAATATTCGCAAAAGGTCCGCCATGAATAATCGCCGGTGTATGTTCCAAAGTCTGAACAAGGTTAGGTTTCATTGCATCTTTTAAAAGTGCCGCCATAGAACCTACAGCGCCCAAATCTCCTGCGGTAACCGGCTTGCCCTCATAATTATATGCAACCACAATGCGCGAAAGACGTTCTTTTAAATCCTTCATATCTTCTGCGAGACAGAAAATTGCCATAATTTCAGAAGCAACTGAGATAACAAAATGGTCTTCACGCACAAACCCGTCCGACTTGTTTCCAAGTCCCACTACTACATTACGAAGCGCTCTGTCATTCATATCAAGACATCTTTTCCAAATAATCTGTCTTGTATCAATACCCAATTCATTGCCCTGATGAATATGATTGTCAATCATTGCCGCCAATAAGTTATTAGCTGAAGTAATTGCATGAAAATCACCGGTAAAATGAAGATTCAAATCTTCCATAGGTACAACCTGGGCATATCCGCCACCGGCAGCACCGCCTTTTACACCAAAACAAGGACCTAAAGAAGGTTCACGCAATGCAATAATAGCCTTTTTATTTAATTTGGCAAAAGCCTGACCTAAGCCTACAGTAGTTGTAGTTTTTCCTTCGCCGGCCGGCGTAGGATTAATTGCAGTAACCAAAACAAGTTTAGCATTTTGATTTCCCTGAATGCTTTCCAGATATTCATCCGAAAGCTTAGCCTTGTACTTTCCGTACAATTCCAAATCATCAAAAGAAATCCCTAACTGTTCCGCCACTTCTGTAATGGGCATAAGTTTTGCCTCTTGGGCAATCTGAATGTCCGTTTTCATATAACCTCATTTCTCTGCATCATTCTGCAACATTATCTTTCCTGTAAATAATTTTCGAATTCATTCATCGACATAAGAATTCGTCTGGGTTTGGTACCTTCTTCCGGTCCCACAACCCCTGCTTCTTCCAACTGATCCATAATACGGGCCGCACGGTTAAAACCAATCTTAAACACACGCTGAAGCATACCGATGGAACCTTTTTCCTTTTCAATTACAAAACGTCCTGCTTCCGCAAAATATGTATCATATTCATCACCGCCTCCAACAATTGCACCGCCGGAAGAAGATGTACTGCTTAAAATTGCTTCCTCGATACGTTCGCCATAATCGTTGGAAATAGACTGATTCTTAATAAAATCAACAACATCCGCAACTTCCTTATCAGATACAAAGGCTCCCTGTACACGGGCAGGCTTTGAATAGCCCTGCGGGAAGAATAACATATCACCCTTACCAAGCAATTTCTCTGCACCGTTAGCGTCCAAAATGGTTCTGGAATCAATACCGCTGGATACACTAAATGCAATACGGCTTGGCATATTTGCTTTAATAAGACCTGTAATAACATCAACCGAAGGACGCTGTGTGGCAATAATCAAATGAATACCTGCCGCACGGGCCAACTGTGCCAGACGACAAATGGACTCTTCCACTTCTTTAGAAGCCACCATCATCAAATCTGCCAACTCGTCTACAATAATTACAATCTGCGGCATCTTCTTCATGGGAAGTCCGGCATCATCCACCGTTCCTGCTTCAGCCTTCTGGTTGTAACCCTTTAAGTCACGCACTCCCGCATCTGCAAACTTTTTATAACGATTCGTCATTTCCGCAACACCCCAGGCAAGTGCCGCCGATGCCTTCTTCGGATCGGTCACTACCGGAATCATCAAATGGGGGATACCGTTATAAACATTTAACTCAACCACCTTCGGGTCAATCATAATCATTTTAACATCGTCAGGATGCGCCTTGTATAAAATACTCATAATCAAAGTATTGATACATACCGATTTACCGGAACCTGTAGCACCTGCAATTAACACATGCGGCATCTTGGCAATATCAGTAACCACAAGCTGACCACCGATATCCTTACCAACCGCAAATGCAAGATTGGACGGGAAATTAGTAAATTCATTGGTATCCAACAATTCACGCAAATGTACGGCACTGCTGTTCTTGTTAGGAACTTCAATACCCACCGCCATTTTACCGGGAATCGGCGCTTCGATACGAATATCCGAAGCTGCCAAATTCAGTTTGATATCATCTGCAAGAGATAAAATTCTACTGACTTTCACACCCTGTTCAGGATGCAATTCATATCTTGTTACTGCCGGTCCTTTACTATAATCCGTAACTTTAACACGAACCCCAAAGGTTTCCAATGTCTCTTCCAATCTCTTGGCGGTTGCAGCCATATCCTCAGTATCATTACCGCCACGTCCGCCTTCACCTTTCTTCAAAAGATTAATCGGCGGGAACTTATATATTTTCTTTTCCTTCGGTTTATCAGTCTCTTTAAAAACAGAATCCACCGAAGCATTAAAATCACTTTTATCTCTCGAACGAAGATGCGCCACCGGTTTCGCAGGCGCAGGTGCAATTTCTTTTTCAATCTCAACTTCTTCTACAGGCGCAGGAACCGGTTCCGCCACAGGACGAATTTCTTCCATCTGCTTTACGCGAATCGGTTTGACAATATCATCATCTTCGTTCTTGACCGTCTTCACAGGATGTACCGCTACAGGCTGTATCCAATCATCATCCTCGCCTTTATCCACATACTCAATTCTGTGAATATCACCGGATTCTTTCTTCACCGGCGCTTCTTCTTTTACTTCGGTCATTCCTGACAAAGGAATCAATGGCTGTTCTTCTTTCTTAGTCGATTCAACCACTACAGGTTCTTCCGTAACCATTGCTTTGTTATTCTTTGTCAAAGAAGTATCTAATGTAACACCTGTTGCTCTTTTATTTCTGCGAAGAGTTTGTTCCTCTTCTTCATCATCACTTTCAAAACGGGCATTCCTAACATCTTCTTTTACATTATTTGAAAATTCTTTCAAACGGCCGCTTTCTTCTTTCGTCGTTTCGTATATTTTCTTACTTCCCTGTTTTACGCCTTTGATAAAAGACTTGCCGGTCAATAATACTAACGCAATAATCGTTAAAACAATTAAAAGAAATACGGTTCCGGCTTTACCAATCAAGGAACACAATCCCAAAGCAACAGCGCCAAAAATTACACCACCGCCATTTTTACCTGTATAAAAAGTTTTAGGCCAGCCTTTCACTTCTGCCATCATTTCCAAATCCGCATAAGATATCATATGCATTAGGACTCCGACCACCATAACAAGGGCAATCAAAGAACCAATTTTAAACCATACAAAATAATTATTGCGGTTGGATATGCCAAGTGCCATTGCAAAAAATGTCACAATCGGCACGATAAAAGCCGTATATCCAAACAATCCAAGCATAAAACTTTGTATATAATCGCCAAAGTTAGGATCTGCCCCCTCTTTAGCACCGATAATTCCCACCGTACACAAGAACAAAAAGATTACCAGTGCAAAAACCAAGATCAACATAATTTCATCCATAATGGAATTATCAGGTTGTGCCGGCTTACGACCACGGGTACTTTGAGATGCATTGCTTCTGCTTGAAGTATTGCTTCTTGCACGCGTATTTGATGAAGTTGTTTTTTTCTGGCCATTCGAAGTTTTACGATTTCCGTTCTGACCGGAAGATGCTGCCATAGGTATGCCTCCAATACTAAAATCAGAAAAATGCACATCAAAAAACCGTACATTTTCCCAGTCTTTGTAAGTATACCACTTTTTTAGTCTTTTGTCATTATATTGTGTATTAGATTTTATAAAAAAACATTATCTTGTATTTTTACTTTCTTTTATAAGATGGTGTAATTTTGTGATTGCCTGATGAATCCCGCCCACTTCATCAATTAATCCTTCTTCTACAGCTTGTCCTCCAACAAGAATACTTCCCACATCTTTCGTAAGCTGCTCAGTTTCTACCATTAACTCATTTAATCTTTCTTCAGATATATGGCTGTGGGACGACACAAAACCGGTTATCCGATTCTGCATTTGCCTAAAATATGAATACGTCTGACTGGAACCGATTACCGTACCGCTCATCCGAACAGGGTGAATCACCATTGTCCCAGTCGGAACAATAAAAGAATAGTTCACACTTACCGCAATCGGTACACCGATGGAATGGCTACCGCCCAAGACAAGAGAAACCGTTGGTTTGCTGATTGAGGCAATCATTTCCGCAATCGCAAGACCTGCTTCTACGTCACCACCCATAGTATGGATAATTAGCAATATGCCATCTACATCTTCATCATCCTCTATCATGGCTAATTTCGGTAAAATGTGTTCATATTTTGTCGTTTTGGAACCTGCGCTTAAGTTATCATGTCCTTCTATTTCACCAATAATTGATATTAACTCAATATTGTATTTATCATTATTTTTGTAAAGTTTACCTGTACCATACTCCTTAATATTATCATTCTCATTATTATTTTCAGACATAACAATCTCCTTTTTTTACATACTAAAAAAAGAACCCTTACGGATTCTTTTTTAGTATTCATTATTTTATTGTTTTTATTCTACAAATCAAAGAAATCTTTGCCTTTCAAATCAACAATATCAAATTCCATTTCTGAAGGTTTCGGATTGTAATCATAGCTTAATTCTTTCGCCACATGAGGCTTCGGTCCCGGAAGCGGATTTCGGATCATCTTAGGTTTACGTTCCGTAACTGACTTTGCATTATCCAAAGCAACTGTCTTTGTCTCTTGCATAGGCTTCGTAACAGTTTTTTCAGACTGCAATAAAGCCTTTTCGGGCTGTACGGAAGATTTTTCGGACCGAACTACTTTTTGCGCTGATGCATTAGTTTTTTCATCCAAAGGCCTTTCGTTTTCTTTTTCCGGCGAAAGAGGAGTCTGCTCCGTTTTTTTATAGGAAACACCGGTATATTGACTGATTTTTTCCAATTCTTCCGGACTAAATGTACTCTTAGACGGGTGTCTGAAATGACGTCTGGAAGGACTAACATATGGCGCCAATGTAGGCACTTCATCTACGACCGCAGTCTCTTTCGGTATATGATTCACCTCCTCATTTTCCATTGCGTCCAATTCAATATAACTAACAGAATGTTCAACAGTTTCCGGTGATGTTTCAGCATTATCTTCCAAAATATCGACCGATTCTTCGACCGCTTGAATCACTGTCTCCGTGGTTTCAGATGCTAATACACGTTCTTCTGTTACATCAATAACAACGTTTTCTTGTGCGACCACAATATCATTTTTCGAAATCGAACTTAAATGATTTGTAACAGGTGTTTCAATCACATTATCAGAAATTATATTTGTTTCTGCAACATTATCAGAACTTACACTTGTTTCTATAACATTATCTACATTATTTTCAACAATTTCCGGTTCTTCCTGTTTTACCGACACAGTCTGCGAAGCCATATAATTCACACCGGTATAACGACTGATTCTCTCCAAATCTTCCGGTGTAAAAGTACTCTTAGAAGGCGATCTTAACGAGCGTCTTGAACGACTTCCCGGGGCATAACCATATTGCGGTTGCATCGGCGTCAAAGATGAGGGCATTCCCAAAGGTGGTCTGTCTACCTTCTTAACCACGCTATATTTTTCTTCTGTTTCAACACCCGAATATGTTGGTGTTGAAACAACAGACGCAGCTACATTAGAAGACTTTTCTTCCACTGTCGACATCATATTATTTGTAGGTTCTTCAACGATAAAGCTTTCTGTTTTACGACCGATACCATATCCTTTTTTTGTAGAACTGTCATTATATGCATTTGTTTGTCCAACTGACGAATTCGAAGTTCTGGCAGGTGAGTATCCTATTCCTCCTGATTCATTGTCAGACGGAAAACCTTTGCTCTTTTTCTCATGAATATCATCCAAACGAATACTCTTTTCACCGGCAGCTTCCGCACGTTTACGTTCTCTTTCAGCCTTACGTTTTGCGGTGTTTTCTTTTGTTTTCTCCGCAACCGCAACGTCTCTTTCATTTTTACGAAAATCATTTATTGATGTAAGACCAATGGTTGCAAGCATAATCCACAAATAACTTGCCATCAAATCATAATCATATGCACCAATTCCCACAAACGAAGCAATTGTTAAAAACGCAATGCTAAATGTATAAGGAAAAGCTTTATCTTGCTTATTACGCAAAAAACCACAAAACCAAAGTCCCGCAAAAATAAACAGTGCCAATGTATCCCACTGCCCCTTGTGCGGCGATAAAATCATTAAATTCAAGCCCCCATGCGGCAACAATACACTTGCATATCCCAAAACTGCAGCAGGGCCACTTTCCATGCCACCGGTCGGAAGAAACCAAAGCAATAACAATGTTGTCAAAACAAAAGCTATACTAAACCATAAAACTTGTAAAAAGGGTCTCTGAATTTTTAACCAGGCATCTTCATTCTTATACTGAACCAAAGCCACAATACCAATAACGAAAGCAAGCAAACCGGTCCAATCCAAATATGTTAAAACACCCGCAAAAAGCCCCATTAATACATAAAAAACGCTATGGGCACCTATTCTAATTTTTTGCTCCCTATTCGCCTGTCCCAGATAAACCAACGCCAGCATATAAAAAGCAAAAAGCATCGTCAAAAAACTATCCGGTGTACACATTCTTACCGCAAAGAAACTTCCCGGCAAAAAAGACATTAATGCAATTGATATCCAAGCCGGCACTCTGCCCAAAGCTTTTTTTACTGCAAAATATGTAACAATTATGGTAATAACCTGAATTCCCGCCTGAACAGACATTGCTGCAGTAGGAAAATGACCAAGAAAACTTAATAAAAAGCCAAGAAAACCACAATAAATGTATGTTGCATTATTATGTACTTCAAACACAGCCGAATCAGCGTTTCCAATGGCATATTCATAAAATTCAGTAGTTCCTGCCAGTGCACCACCGGCGGAAATAATCGCAATTGCACGCACTGCAATTGCAATAAAAATCAACATTGCAAATGCAAGCCATTCCCCAGGTCCTTTTAAAACAGGGGGTTCACCTTCAGACTTCATTTTCGGCAACATATATTTTTCAATCAGTTTATATATACCGATAAACGCAAGAATACCAACGATAGTTCCGCCATATAGAATAGCCATCGGCATTAAGAAATCCGTAGTTTCATTCTGAATTCCTATCTCTATTGCTGCAATACCGATATTTGTAAAAAAGATAATTGAAAAAATTCCCCAAATGATATAGCTAAGCCATGTCTTAGTTAACTTCATATGAACCCTTCTCCCCTACGAGTTAATTTTCCTTCGTCTATCTATTCGTTTTCTCCCCCAAGAAACGTTTCAATATTGTATCTCGGACGATGTTTTACTTCGATATAAATCTTTCCGATATACTGACCAATCAATCCAATCGAAAGCAATTGCACACCACCAATAAACCAAATTGAGATCATCAAAGATGTCCAACCGGGTTCTACCACTCCAAAGAAATACGAAACCAACGCATAAATAAAAGCACAAATACTTCCAAAAATAATAATTCCGCCCATAACAGTAATTAAACTAATGGGTTTCACGCTAAAAGAAGTAATTCCTTCTATTGCCAAGGCAAGCATCTTCTTTAAAGGATACTTAGATTCACCCGCTACACGTTCCTTACGCTCATAATATACACTGTCTGTTTTATACCCAATCAAAGGAACCATTCCGCGCAAGAAAAGATTGCTTTCCTTAAATTCACTGAAATGCTTTACTGCGCGCTGTGACATAAGTCTGAAATCCGCATGATTATATACGGTTTTAACACCCATACTACTCATCAGCTTATAAAAAGCCTGAGCTGTGGTTCGTTTAAAGAATGTATCCGACTTTCTTTTATTACGGACACCGTAAACAATATCACAACCGTCATAATACTTATCAAGCATCTCTTCAAAGACACCAATGTCATCCTGTAAATCGGCATCAATGGAAATTGTAACATCGGAACACTGCATTGCAGTTAACAAGCCTGCTGTCAAAGCAAACTGATGTCCTACATTGCCCGCAAGTTTTAATCCATAGACATTAGGATATTTATTATGTTCCGCTTCAATGAGTTCCCAAGTTTTATCCTTGCTTCCGTCATCTACAAAAAGAACGAAACTATCCTGGGAAATTTTATTTTTCTTTACAAGTTCATCCAATGCCCCGCGAAGAGCCTCAGATGAAATCGGAAGCATTTCTTCTTCGTTATAGCAAGGCACTACAATTGCTAATTTATCCATATATTTTAACTCTTTCTATGCATTCATTGCTTCCATAGCCTGTGCCAAGTCTGCAATAATATCATCGGCATTCTCGATACCTACTGAAAAACGGATCAAATCAGGTTGTACGCCTGCAGCAAGAAGCTGTTCATCATTCATCTGGCGATGTGTATGACTTGCAGGGTGAAGTACGCATGAACGCGCATCAGCAACATGAGTTACAATGGCAATCATCTTAAGACTATCCATAAACTTCACACTGGCATCTCTTCCGCCCTTTAAACCAAACGTCAACACACCACAAGTTCCTTTAGGCATATACCTCTTAGCTCTCTCATGATATTTATCACCTTCAAGGCCGGGGTAATTTACCCAAGCCACATTTTCATTCGCCTGTAACCACTGTGCAACCTTTAAAGCATTGGCGCAATGTCTTTCCATACGCAAATGAAGTGTCTCCAAACCAAGATTTAAAAGAAAAGCGTTCTGCGGTGACTGGATAGAACCCAAGTCTCTCATTAACTGTGCTGTTGCCTTGGTAATATATGCACCTTTACCGAATTTTTCAGCATATGTAATTCCGTGATAAGATTCGTCAGGAGTGCATAGTCCGGGGAATTTCTCCGCATGCGCCATCCAGTCAAAGTTACCGGAATCAATGATTGCACCACCAACAGATACAGCATGTCCATCCATATACTTGGTCGTAGAATGTGTAACAATATCTACACCATATTCAAAAGGTCTGCAGTTGATGGGTGTAGGGAATGTATTGTCAACAATTACAGGAATGCCGTTAGCATGTGCAACCTTAACAAACTTCTCAAAATCCAATACAACCAATGAAGGGTTCGATACAGACTCAGCCAAAATACACTTGGTATTCGGCTTAATTGCCGCCTGTAATTCTTCTTCCGAAATTTCAGGATCCACAACAGTAGTTTCAATACCCATCTTCGCAACCGTAGTTGTTAAAAGGTTAAAAGTACCGCCATAAAGTGCAGAAGAAATAATAATATGGTCTCCCGCTTCGCAAATATTAAATACCGCATAAAAGTTTGCTGCCTGTCCGGAAGATGTAAGCATTGCTGCTACACCGCCTTCCATTTCGCAAATCTTATTTGCTACATAGTCATTTGTGGGGTTCTGCAATCTTGTATAAAAATATCCGCTGTCTTCTAAATCAAACAGCTTGCCCATCTGTTCAGATGTGTCATACTTAAATGTTGTGCTCTGATAAATGGGTAATACTCTGGGTTCACCCTTTGTGGGCTGCCATCCGCCCTGTATACAAGTAGTTTCAATATTTCTCTTGCTCATTTGATAGTCTCCTTATTCGGTCAATTATTCTTCTTCCCAGTTGGTATAAACGTTCTGAACATCATCATCATCTTCCAACAAATCCAAAGTCTTCTGAAGGTTTTTTACTGCAGTTTCATCTGTCAATGATACGTAATTCTGCGGAATCATGGTTACTTCCGCACTTGCCATGGGAATTCCCGCATCTTCCAAAGCCTTGGTTACATCCATCAAGCCATCGGGTGCTGTTAAAATTTCATAACTGTCATCTTCTTCGTTGAAGTCTTCTGCTCCTGCATCCAGTACAAGCATCATAAGTTCGTCTGAATCCATATCGCATTCTTCTTTGTCAATGATAACCTGTCCTTTTTCATCAAACATAAAAGATACGCATCCCAAAGTACCGATACTTCCGTTACCCTTGGTAAAAGCACTTCTTACATTAGCTGCAGTTCTGTTTCTGTTATCGGTAAGAGTCTCTACGATAATTGCAATACCATTCGGACCATATCCTTCATAAGTAACGTGCTCATAAACCACATTATTTCCTTCGCCGGATGCCTTCTTGATCCCTCTTTCAATGGTATCGTTGGGCATATTGTTTGCCTTCGCTTTCGCAATAACAGTTGCAAGTTTATAGTTATTTGCAGGATCGGGGCCGCCTTCTTTTACCGCTACGGCAATTTCACGTCCGATAATGGTAAAAATCTTACCTTTCGCTGCATCGTTTTTCTCCTTTTTATGCTTAATATTCGCAAATTTTGAATGTCCTGACATAATAGCCTCCTGTGTAATCTAAATAAATATCAACTTATATTGTACCATTATTCGTCCGTTTCTTCAACAGATTTTATGGTTGTATCCGTTTCTTCATCTGTGTTTTCTTCTGCCTTTATTTCATTACGAACCACAGATATTGTCTTAAAAATTTTATTTTCGATTTCCAATGCCTTGAAATGATATCCGCCGTAATCCATCTCAAAAAATTCATCTTCTTCCGGAATGTGTTCCAATTTTGAAATCATAAAACCGTTTAAGGTTTCAAAATTCTCATCATCAAAGGTAATTCCAAGTTCTTCTTCCAGTTCTTCAAGCGGAGTCAGACCATCGATTTCATAAGTATTTTCACCTTTTTCTTCTATGTAGTCCTCTTCCTCGTCATATTCATCAAGAATATTTCCTACGATTTCTTCCAAAATATCTTCCATCGCTACAAGACCGGAAGTTTGTCCGTACTCATCGGCCACAATGACCATCTGAAGCTTTGCGGACTGCATTTCCTGAAACAAATCATCGATATTCTTGGTCTCAGGCACAAAAACCGCCTCTCTCAACAACTCCGGATAAGCCGAAAGTTTTGCCTTGGCTCTTTTATTTACATTCTGGAACCGGATGGCATCCTTAAAATGAATAATACCCACAACATGGTCAAGATTTTCTTCATAAACCGGATAACGGCTGTTCTTCTGTTCCAGCATAAAATCAATGGCATCCGGAAGATTCATCTCCACATCAATGGCTGTGATGTTGCTTCGGTTTGTCATAATATCTTTGGCTTCTTTGTCACCGTACTCAAAGATATTGGCAATCATCTCTGCTTCTTCTGCTTCCAAAACACCAAGTTCCTGGCCTTCATTTACCATTGAAATAATTTCTTCTTCGGTAACGTCCGCCTTAACCGCCGGCTTTTTCACGCCAAATAACCTTAAAATCCCCTTTGCAAGAAGATTTGTTAAGTCAGTAATCGGTTTTAAAATAACCGAAACCGTTGTAACTACCGATGCAAATACCGCTTTCTTACGAATAGACATATGTCTAACCAGACGCTTGGGTATTAGCAATGCAAAGGTTAAAAACAACACAAAAAATACAACTAAAACAATTACAAATAATACCGTTGCCAAATACGGTGATACAGCACCGCTAAAAAATGCCGGCAAAGTATTTGCAGCTTTTAAATTCTCGATATAATCAAAACACATACACGAAATAATCGGCAGATATATTCCGCCCATTATTGTCGTAATGACAACAATTGCAATTAATGCCCTGTTTTCATAAGCAATTTCGTTTTGCTCGATTTTTCTTAATTTCTTGGTAAGCTTTTCGCCAAGCTCTTCTTCATTTTTTTCAATATCCGTACTGCGGACAGAATCTACCAATGCGATAAATCCGCAAAACATGGCATCCAACAGTAACAGACAAACAAACAGCAGAATATACCCTATCGTTTCCGCGTCCATTTTGTATATTTCCTCCATTTTTAAGCACATCTCATTCTTATGTATGAAGCTCAAGACTGATCATTAGTGCTTTATTTACTTTTTCCATAATTTCTTCGTCCAGATGGCACACCATCTCATGAAGTCTCTTTTTATCAATGGTCCGCAATTGTTCCAGTAAAATCACGGAATCTTTTACCATTTGATATTTCGACGAATCCAATTCAATATGTGTGGGCAGTTTTGCCTTGTTCATTTTGCTGGTTATTGCGGCCACAATAATCGTGGGGCTGTGCTTATTCCCTACATCATTCTGAACAATTAACACAGGACGGATACCGCCCTGTTCCGAACCTACAACAGGTCTTAAATCAGCATAAAAAACATCGCCTCTTCTCATGCATACACCTTCATTTCCTTTTTCTTTACTACCTACTATTTCCTTTTTGTCAGGTTGTATACAAAAGAGTTGCTATTTTTATTCTAAAAGTTATGCCAAATCATTGTGATAATCTTTGGAATAAATCCGCACACCACCCAAGAAGTATTCTTTCGGTACACGTTTTCCGATATCACAAATCATCTCATAGCGGAAACCGCCGTATAAATCACATAACTGTTCTACCGTTATTTCTTCATTACCGTCTTTGCCGATTAAAGTCACAACTTCACCTTCTTTTATCTGGGGCAAAGCCGAAATATCAACCATAAACTGGTCCATGCACACTCTTCCGAGAATCGGACAGCGTACACCGCGAATCAATACAAAACCACAATTGGATAAGCCTCTGGGATACCCGTCTCCATAACCTACAGGAACAGTTGCCACTCTGGTTTCTTTCTCTGTCACATAAGTTCCGCCGTAGCTAATCGGCGAACCGGCGGGCAAATCCTTGATATAAACGATTTTACTGTGAAGAGAAAGTGCAGGCTGCAAATCCATAAGGCCCTTCTGCATTTCATCGGAAGGCCATACGCCATACATAGAGATACCTACGCGACCCACATTAAAAGTTTCATCCTGCATTTCCATAAGTCCTGCACTGTTAAAACAATGTCGCACAGGGAATGTATAACCGCACTCCGTTTCAATTTGACTTATAAAGGCCTTTAACTGCTCTACCTGTTTGTAAGCATCCGCTTTATCTTCGGCGTCCGCATTTGCCAAATGGGTAAAAATACCCTCCGCCTTAATTCCCGGCATAGACAATACATCTTTTACAAAAGTAAGTCCTTCACCATCGGGACGGATACCAATACGATGCATACCCGTATCTACTTTAATATGCACCTTCGCTTCTTTATTCAAAGATACCGCCAAAGCCGAAATTTCTTCCAGCATATCTTTACGAAATACCGTAAAAGCAATGTCTTCACGAATCATATCTTCATACGCATAAGGAAATGTGTAGCCAAGAATCATAATCGGTTTACTTATTCCGCATCTGCGAAGAATCAATGCTTCTTCTGCCGTTGCGGTTGCAAAACCGAAGATAAAATCCTTCTCTTCCAGACATTTTGCAATGGGAAGCGCTCCGTGACCATAGCCATCGGATTTTACAACAGCCATAATTTTAAGGCCTTCTCCCTGTTTCTCATGTATTGATTTAATATTATTGATAATGGCATCCAAATTTACAGATGCACACACTCTTTCATAATGATTCACGGTGTTCCTCCTTAGAATCCGTTTATTTTTTGATAATATCTGCCAATGCATTGGCAATATCCCTTGCAATCAGGGAATAGGAATTCTTTTGCACCATTGCCAGGTCGCCGGCTTTTCCGTGAAGGCAAACGCCTTTCCAAGCCGAATCAAAAGCATTTTCCTTCTGCGCACACAATGCCCCAATCACTCCGCTTAACACATCACCGCTACCCGCGGTTGCCATACCGGAATTACCGGTTTGATTGATGTATGTGTATTCGCCATTGCTGACCACAGTTCCTGCATCTTTACCAACCACAGTCAATCCGTACTCTTTTGCAAAAGACTTCACGCTATTTATATAATCTGCTTTTAATTCAGATATACTCTTACCTGTTAAACGCGATAATTCCGCCGGATGCGGTGTGACAATTACATCCTTATTTGAATCCTTGATTACCTGTAACAATTCCTTGTGCATCGCAATACAGTTTAAGGCATCCGCGTCTGCAACCAAAGGCTTTTCGCAATGCTCTAACACTGTTTTTACAAGGTCCAAAGCCACATCACTTGTTGACAAGCCGGGACCAATCACCAAACAATCCGCACGTTCCATCAACCTCCGGAATTCATTCAAATCCACATTGTCATCTTCATAAGTATGAAGAATCGCTTCCGGAAGCATAGTCTGGACTGCCGTACGGTTTACTTCATGGGTGAAAACATCAACCAAGCCCACACCCATTCGCAGGGTTGCCAATGCTGTAAGATAGCAAGCTCCATACATAGCAGAACTGCCCGCAACTACCAAAACTCTTCCAAAGGTGCCTTTATTCCCGTTACGGGGACGTTTTGGCAAATCCGGAAGAATATCTTTTTCAATAGTAAAAGTATCTGCTTTATAATCATTTTCAATAAAAATATGGGAAATTCCGATTTCTTCAACGCCAACCTTACCGCAATATTCCGCACCGGGATATACAAGATGCCCGGGCTTATAATATGCAAAAGCCACCGTTTCATCTGCTTTCACTGCACATCCCATCACTGCGCCTGTATCCGTATGAATACCGGAAGGAATATCCACTGCAATAATCTTCGTCTTTCCTTCGCCGGCCTGATTGATGTGCGTGATTACATCAGCATAATCGCCTTCCACCTTGCGTTCCAATCCGATACCGAAAATACCGTCTACAATGATATCATATTCGGTAAAATCATTTGTGGTTATTGTCCGCCCGCCTACTTTTTGAAAAATATTATATTGCTTCACAACGGCAGGCTTATATTTCTCAGGCTTACCACATAAATATACATCTGCTTTCACGCCCTGCATCAAAAGAATTCTTGCGACAGCCAATGCATCTCCACCATTATTTCCGGTTCCGCAAACGCACAAAACCTTCTGCGGATTATAGGACTTAACCCTTGAAACAACTGCCAGCGCGGCACGCTCCATAAGCACATCCTGACCGATTCCAATTTGTTCAATTGTCGCATTATCTGCTTGTTGCATAACGGCAGCAGGCAAAATATACTTTCTGTTCATATCCTATGAATCCTTATTGTCTACACCAAACTTCATATCAAACAATTCAATTACATCTGCTCCAAAAATATCATGCATATAGGCATATAAATCCTGGTTTCTTCTCTGCATTTCTTCCTTTCGGACCATATTTTTCTTAAGTTCCACACGGATATTATTAATCCACTCCGTGATTTCCTGAATCTGCTCGTGATTTTCCTGAATATCTTCATAGCAGGCTTCCATCGTCATCAACATAAGATTTTTGTTCGCATCATTAATCCGTTTGGGAAGATCCAAACTCTCATCACGGTAAGTATCTAATTTTTCGTTGCATTCTTCAATTAAACGTTTATTTTCTTCAATCTTTTTCGCCGTTTCCGGATTATCCGCATCTTCCATCATCTTTACGATTTCATCCATCAAACGGTTCTTGATTTTTTTAATATCTTTCGTTTCCGTATTGATTTTACCCTGCTGTTTCAACAGTGTATTCAATTCTTCCTCGGCTTTCTTGATTGAGGTTGTGGTATGCACCTGGTTAAACAACTGATGCCACTTGTGATCCAGGGTTAAAATCGGAATTTTTTTGCCACTTAGGGCAGAGACATAAACTTCTTCTCTTCGTGACATAATTACGCCTTCTTTCTTATTCCTTCGCTTATAAAATTCTCGAATTTATAAGGAGAACGGAATTATTTTACTGCTTTTATTCATTTTTGCAATTAATTTTATACGATAATTTCATTAAACTGTCCGACAAATGTACATTTTCAACCGTTACATCCGAAGGAACGTCTAAATCCACATGGGCGAAATTCCAAATACCGCGAATACCGCATTTTACAAGCTTTTTGGCAATCTCGGTCGCACCGGTCTTCGGAACGGTTAATACTGCAATATCAATGTTATTTTCCTTGATAAAAGACTCAATCTCATCCGTAGGACGAATCTCCATTCCGCGAACCTGTTTGCCCTGCAACGCAGGATTATTATCAAACATTCCCTTAATTAAGAAACCACGCTTCTCGAAACTAACATAATTTGCAAGGGCCTGTCCCAAATTACCGGAACCGATAATAATCAGGTTATGTTTTTTATCCAATCCAAGAATTTTCGCAATTTCATTATAAAGATAATCTACATTATAGCCGTATCCCTGCTGTCCAAATCCGCCAAAATGATTAAAATCCTGTCGGATTTGGGACGCAGTAATTCCCATTCTCTTACTTAGTTCCTGGGAGGAAATACGTTCCACCCCTTCTTCTTTTAAATCGCCCAAAAATCTGAAATACCGGGGCAATCTTGCGATGACCGCTTGGGAAATACCTTTGTCTGTCATATAAGGCCTCCTACCGTTACACCCTAGGTACTATTTGTACACCCTAGGTTCTCAAATAATCTAAAATATTACTCTTCCGACAACTGTTCAACAATCGCCGAAATATCATTCATATAGCTTGCATCATCATAATATACTGTTATATCCTGACAACCACTAAATGCATTTGCCGAAATTGACTCAATTCCTACAGGTATTGTTATTTCGCTCATTGAAGTACAATAAGCAAATGCCATATCTCCGACAGAAACCAATGTGTCCGGTAATGCAATTGTACTCAATGTTTCACAGTTTGAAAATGAATACATACCGATACTTTGTACATTTCCTGACATCTTAACATCCGAAAGATTGGTACATTTACAAAAAGCAAAATCTCCGATTGTAACAACACTGTCAGGAATTTGAACCGCAGTTAAACTTGTGCACTCTTCAAACGCATGCATCCCGATAAACTTTACGCCTTCCGGAATCACGACCTTCTCTAAATTAGTACATTTATAGAACGCATAGGTCGGAATTTCCACAATTGTCTCAGGTAATTCTACGGAAGTAACATATTCGTTACAGAAAAAGATTTTTCCGCCAAGAGCCATAACCTTTTTACCGTCAATCTCAGAAGGAATTACAACATTACCATCCGTTCCGGTATAGCTCATAACAATGATATATCCGTCGACTTCCTTATATTCGAAATATTTTGCCGAGGTGGTACCGTTTGGTTTATTAAATAATCCTCCCTGTTCCGACGAAGCATTCTCATTTCCTGTTACACTTCTGATAACAGCCGTAATACCAATCACACCGACTATGCAAATCAACGCAAGAACACAAATTTCGCCGATTAATAGATTTCTTCTTTCCTTCTGGGCTTTTGTGCGTTTACGGATTGTTTTTTGCGTTTTTGCGGAAGTCGTTTTCTTTCGAACCGTTTTTGCTACGCTCTCCGTTTTTTTCACTGATGCAGTTTCTTTAGCCGCAACTTTGGACGCACTTTGAGAAACAAGCATATCCGTTTTAATTCTTGGCTCGACAGTTTGTGACAACACTACTTCGGACCGTACATCCGGAACATTATTCTGCACGGGAACAGTCTCAGTAAGTTGCTGCTCTTCATCATATTTTTGCAGAATAACACCCTTAATCGCATCACACAGTTCATCCATTTTATATTCACCGGTTGAAGGGTCAATAATAAACCATTGACAACCGGTCAAATAATAGTCAAAAGCACCCTCCGGCTCAGTATCGTCAATTTTATATGGGATAATATATTTCTTCTTACGGTCAGCAATTCCGATTTCCTTCGCACACTGTGAAGACTTAATGGAATGCTTGCTGTAAAGAATGAAAAACACATCCGCTTCCGATATGGCATTCGTAATACTTGATGCCCAGTCCTCACCGGGTCTGATATTACGTGGCGCAATCCAGCATGACAAGCCTCTGCTCTCAAATGATTCGCAGATGTAATTCGCCAGTTCTCCATCAATTGTACTATGACTTAGAAAAATATTTGCCATTTAACTTCTACCTTTCAAAAAATATGCCAACAAACATACGACAACTTTAACTTAATTTCCGATTGCCTCTTCATATGCCTGCATCCACATATCAAACTTTTCCTGGTCCACTTCCACACCATAGCCATAATAATAACACAGTGCCAAATTATACATCGCATCCGGTTCACCTAACTCGGCAGCTTTGGTATACCATTTTACAGCCTCTTCATAATCTATCTCAATACCATACCCACCAACGGAATAACAATATCCAATCGTAAACATTGCATCTGAATCTTCCGGATTCTGTTCCAGTACCCTCTCTGCAAATTCAACAGATTTTGCAAAATCAAATTCGTATGGCGTTGCTTCCACATTATACATAAACATTAAAAACTTTAAAGCATCATAATGTTCTTCGTCTGCAGCTTTGGTCATCCAGTACAAACTCTTATCATAATCAATTTTTTCACCGTTTTCACCATAAAAATAGATCTCGCCCAAACGGTACATTGCATCTGCATTTCCGTCTTCTGCCAAGGGAAGCAATTCATTTGCGGTAGCATCTTCTTCAATTACAACATTATTCCCTGACGAAGCGCTACTACCTATAACAATTAAAATCATGACAGAAACAAAGCCTACGAGCAATAATGCTAAAATAATACCGCCGATAATTAAACCAATCTTTAAACCATTTGATTTTTTAGGGGCATTTTTAGACGTTACGGGTTGTTGCACAGGTCTAGGCTGTGTTGTAGGCTGAGGCACCGGTTGCTGCGCAGGCCTAGGCTGTGTTGTAGGCTGAGGCACCGGCTGTTGCACAGGTCTGGGCTGTGCTACAGGCTGAGGTACTGACTGTTGCGCAGGTCTTTGCTGGGGTGCCGGTTGTTGCACAGGTCTTTGCTGTGCCACAGACTGGGGTACAGGCTGTTGTGCTGGCACTGGTTGTGCTACAGCAGGCTGAGGAACCGGTTGTTGTACCGATACAGTCTCTTCCACCGGTTTCGGAATAAATATTCTTGTTTTCTCAATCCCTACCGCTGAAAAAAGCTTCTGATAAGCCTTTTCCTTATCTTCACACTTGTCCCAGTAAATTGCCTGATTTCGATTCATACGCATTGCCATACCACCGGACAAAGCCACTTCTTCCAAATACACAAGCAATCTGTCTTTATCCAAATCTCTTGAAAAATTCAATTCATCCTTGCAATTGCTGGAACCCAAATAATTCTCACTAATAAACGCAATAAAATAACCACACTGCGAAATATGGTTCGCAATGTTCTCATCCCATTCAGATCCGGGCTCAATACCATCGTCATACCAAACATTGAATCCTTCTTTTTTCAATCGTTCGATGATCGGGCAAACCCTATCTGAATCTTTATGCGAATAACTGATAAAAATAAAAGGTATTTTTTCATTAAACATAGTTATTTTCCATTCCTCGTTTGTAAAAACATTTGTCTCAAAGCATAATCGTTAATATTATAACATACTTCCCTATTATTTGCACATAAATTTCTATTCTCTTTGCTTTTTTTCATAAAATATCCTATAATCTTTTGTGTGCTTGAATAAAAGAAAATTTTCATATGCCAAAAATTAATGCCTTACGCATTTTTTACACAAATATAACAACTTAAATTTAACGAAAAAATTCGGAGAACCAAAATGATTTTATCCTGTCAGAACATTTCCAAATCCTTCGGTGACAAGGACGTGTTGAAAAAAGTAACTTTTCATATAAATGATCACGAGAAAGTGGCTTTAATCGGTAATAACGGTGCTGGAAAAACCACTCTTTTTTACATTATTACCAAGGAACTTGATGCAGATGATGGCGAAGTTGCCATTAAAAAGGACGCATCCATCGGCTATCTTTCACAGCATCACGACTACACTTCCACCAATACGGTGTACGATGAACTTCTTGTTGTCAAAGCAGATGTTATTCGTATGGAAGAGACCCTTCGCCGGATGGAAGAAGAAATGAAGCATCTGACCGAAGAAACTTTGGATGCACATATGAAAGCATATCATGATAAAATGCATGCTTTTGATTTAGCCGGCGGTTATACCTATAAAAGCGATATTCAGGGTATTTTACGCGGACTTCAATTTAAGGAGGAAGATTTCAACAAACCTGTTTCCACCTTAAGCGGTGGCGAACGCACAAGACTTCTTTTGGGGCGTATCCTTCTTGAAAAACCTGACTTAATCCTTTTGGACGAGCCCACAAACTATCTGGATATCGAATCGGTACGCTGGCTTGAAAACTATCTTTTAAATGTTAAAAGTGCGGTTCTCGTAGTTTCCCACGACCGCTATTTTATCAATAAAATCGTGAGCAAGGTTGTAGAAATTGAAGCCGGCAATTCCTTATGTTACGAAGGAAATTATGAAGATTTCATTGCGAAGAAGGAAGTTTGGTTACAGTCCCGTCTTGCAGCCTATGAAAATCAACAGCGTGAAATCAAGCACCAGGAAGAAGTTATTACGAAACTCCGCTCCTTCAACCGCGAAAAGTCAGTCAAACGCGCCGACAGCCGTCAGAAATTATTGGACCGCATCGAACGCATTGATAAACCTGTGGAAGAACGGGCAGATATGCAGTTTACCCTCTCTCCCACCATAACCAGCGGAAATGATGTATTGGCCGTTGAAAACCTTGCCAAATCCTACGGCGACAGAACACTTTTTAGTAATGTATCTTTCGAAATAAAACGTGGCGAACATATTGCATTAATCGGTCAAAACGGTACAGGTAAAACAAACATCCTTAAAATCATCAACGGCTTAATTGATGCGGATAACGGAGATGTAAAACTCGGTACAAATGTAACAATTGGTTACTTCGACCAGCAAAGCAGGGTTTTAGACGAAAATAAAACGGTATTTGATGAAATCTCAGATACTTACCCCAAGCTTACACAAACTGAAATACGTAATGTTCTGGCAGCCTTCCTTTTTACGGGCGACGAAGTCTTCCAGCCAATCCGCTCTTTAAGCGGTGGTGAACGTGGTCGTGTTGTTTTGTCCAAGCTTATGCTCTCCGGTGCGAATTTCTTAATCTTGGACGAGCCTACCAACCACTTGGATATGGTTTCTAAGGAAGTATTGGAAGAAGCTTTGAATGCGTATACAGGAACCGTTTTATATGTATCCCATGACCGATATTTTATCAATCGTACCGCCAGCAGAATCCTGCATTTGGATGGTTGTAAGGTTACTTCCTATCAGGGAGATTACGATTATTTCCTTGAGAAGTCATCACAGAATACGGAACGTCCGGCGGATTATATGGCTAAAGGCAGTTCTTCGACCGGAAATAATGGTACAGCAAATGTTTCTGTCACAACATTAAACAGTTCTGCGTCTGCCACTTCTAATTCAAACGATGGTACCCAAACCGAAGCGAAACTGGATTGGGCTAAACAAAAAGAATTACAGGCAGCAAAGAGAAAACGCGAAAATCAACTCGCCAAAACCGAGAAAGAAATCGAAGAACTGGAAAATAAAATTGCCCAATTGCAGGAAGAAATGTCCAAACCCGAGATAGCTTCTAACTCGGTGAAATTACAGGAATTATGCAAAGAATGCGATGCTGCGCAAAATAAATTAGATGAATTATATGAGTTGTGGGAAGAATTAAGTGAGGAATAAATAATAATATTCACCTATATCATACAAACAAAAAAGACCGTTCACGCACCGTTGAACGGTCTTTTATTATTGCTTGATTATATCACAAATTATTCCCCATTCTGCTCTTCCTTTTTTATATACTTCTCCGGAAATAATATATACCCCAACACAAGTCCATATATAATGATTGCTATCATTATACTTCCATAATGTAAAATAAAATTACCAAAATTCATAAAAAAGTTACTTATACCAACACGAAAGATATTAAAAATAAAAGTAACAAAAAAACATATAACTCTGCCAATATAGGCAAATATTACTGTATTGCAAATTACTTTACTCCATTTTTTCTTTTTATAATCCAAAAACAACATAAGAAAAACAAAAACAAATGCAAGCAAAATAAAACTAGACATAACAGTAAAAATAATCGATATCATATACGATGACGAAAGAAATTCATTCAAGATGGCAAACAAAAAGCCATCAAAAATTGCCAATGCGGTAATGAAATATACAACCGGTTTTGCCCTATTTGCTTTACCAATTATGATTGTATAAATGAAAACAATCGTCCAAGAAATTATTGGTCCAACATACCAATTATGTATATAATTTATCCTTTGCCCCAAATTCATCATTTCGTATATATCCAAATACATATCCCAATCATAATTTACTGTTTTAAAAAGCATTATGATCGAAAATACATTATAAAATGCATACAATACTAAAAATGCACATAACGATATAGATGTTACTTTACCCAACGTAGTTTTCATTTTTATTACTCTCCTCACCAATATAATATATTTTTTATATTATACTATTACATTGTTTTGATTAGTATATTATAGATACTAACACGCAGATAGTATGTTGTCAATACTAATATGTAAGTTTCAAACATTTTTCATAAAGCCTTATCTTGTAATCCTTTTACAGCCTATAAAGTACTATTAATACACTCACTATGAATGATAATAAAAAAGAACGCATAAACCATTTTATACATTGAAAGGTTTATGCGTTCTAATATTTACAATTACATTGCGTCCATTGTTTCACGAATAGCCTTAATGAAATCCTGGCTGTTCAAAGTCGTAACATTCTCTAAAGATGTAATCAATGCCAAATCCTTGGTCATTTTACCATCTTCGATTGTCTTAAGAGTTGCTCTCTCCAACTTGTCAGCAAATGCACATAATTCGGGAGTATTATCTAACTCACCACGTTTTCTTAATGCACCTGTCCAAGCAAAAATAGTTGCTACAGAGTTAGTTGAAGTTTCTTCGCCTTTTAAGTGCTTGTAGTAATGTCTCTGAACGGTTCCGTGAGCAGCTTCATACTCGTATACACCGCTGGGTGATACAAGAACGGAAGTCATCATCGCAAGTGAACCGAATGCAGAACTTACCATATCAGACATAACATCACCATCGTAGTTTTTGCATGCCCAAATAAATCCGCCTTCAGCCTTCATTACTCGTGCTACAGCGTCATCGATCAAGGTATAGAAGTAAGTGATGCCTGCATCTTCAAACTTGGTCTTATATTCCGCATCATAGATTTCCTGGAAAATATCCTTGAAATTATGGTCGTACTTCTTAGAAATGGTATCCTTGGTTGCAAACCACAAGTCCTGCTTGGTATCAAGTGCATAGTTAAAGCATGCTCTTGCAAAGCTTCCAATGGAATCATCAATGTTGTGAAGTCCCTGAACGATACCTGCTCTGTCAAAATTCTGGATGGTTGCTCTGGTTACGGTACCATCATCTGCGGTAAATACTAATTCAGCCTTACCGGGTCCGTCAATCTTCATTTCAGTATTCTTGTATACATCACCATATGCATGTCTTGCAATGGTAATAGGCTTCTTCCAATTGCGAACGCAGGGTTCGATACCTTTTACAACAATGGGAGCACGGAATACGGTACCGTCAAGCATAGCACGAATGGTTCCGTTGGGGCTCTTCCACATTTCTTTTAAGTCATATTCTGTCATTCTTGCAGCGTTAGGGGTAATGGTTGCACACTTAACAGCTACGCCATATTTCATAGTTGCATTGGCAGAATCAATGGTAACCTGATCGTCTGTTTCGTTTCTGTGCTCAAGACCTAAGTCATAGTACTCTGTCTTTAAATCAATGTAAGGCAGTAAAAGTTCATCCTTAATCATCTGCCAAAGAATTCTGGTCATCTCATCTCCGTCCATTTCGACAAGAGGTGTAATCATTTTAATCTTTTCCATGTCAGTCTCCTTATATTTTAAGTTTAAAATCAACTACTAACTTATTATAAAAATGTAACTACTTTAATCATATCATCAGTTCCGTAACAATCTTTATTATCTTACATAAACCGGAATGTGCATTTCTTCACAGAATGCTTTAATCTGAACATCCAACTCTTCATCAGTCATTACGGTAACACGGCCTTCCGCATACTGTACATCAACCCAGTCTTTTACCTTAACAACAATTTCGTCCTTTTTGTCTACCTGTGCCTCGCCTTTTAAGCGGTAATAGGTGTTCATCCAATGTGCGATTCCCGCAAGTCCGGATGTATTTGACACTGCACAACAAGCAGGCTTTCCTAAAAACTTCTCGGTATCAAAGATATTATAAATCTCTTCATTCTTCAATAAACCGTCTGCATGAATGCCGGCTCTTGTTACGTTGAAGTTTTTACCAACAAAAGGTGTCATAGGCGGAATTTCATAGCCTAATTCCTTCTCATAGTACTCAGCAAGTTCGGTAATGACTGTAGTATCCATACCGTTTAAGCCACCCTTAAGCTGTGCATATTCAAATACCATAGCTTCCAAAGGTGTGTTACCGGTTCTTTCACCGATACCGAACAATGAAGTATTAATACCTGCACAACCATAAAGCCATGCTGTGGTTGAGTTAGAAACTGCCTTATAAAAGTCATTGTGTCCGTGCCACTCTAACAAGTGATGAGGCACGCCTGCATTTACATGAATTGCATAGATAATACCCTGAACGCTTCGGGGAATTACCGCACCGGGATAGTTAACGCCGTAACCCATAGTGTCGCAAAGACGAATCTTCACAGGAATCTTGTACTCTTCCATTAATTTCATAAGTTCCATACAGAAAGGAACTACGAATCCGTAGATATCTGCTCTTGTGACGTCTTCCAAATGACATCTGGGGCTGATACCTTCATCAAGACACTGTCTGATGACGTTTAAGTAATGATTAAGCGCCTGGCCTCTGGTCATTTTTAATTTTAAGAAAATATGATAATCGGAACAACTCACAAGAATACCGGTTTCCTTCATACCGATTTCTTTTACAAGCTTGAAATCCTGCTCACTTGCACGAATCCAGCTGGTTACTTCAGGGAACTGATAACCGCGTTCCATACATTTGTATACCGCATCACGATCCTTCTTGCTGTAAAGGAAGAATTCACTGGCGCGAATCATACCATTGGGACCACCTAACTTATGTAAGTAATCATAAATGGTAACAATCTGTTCTGTAGTATAAGGTGCTCTGGACTGCTGTCCGTCGCGGAAAGTGGTATCTGTAATCCAAATTTCCTTCGGCATATTGTGAGGCACGATTCGGTCGTTAAAAGGAATCTTAGGTACCTCAGAATAGGGAAACATATTTCTAAATACATTGGGTTTGGACACATCATCCAAGATATACATATGTTCTTCAATCTGAAGAAGGTTATTCTTGGGATTCATTGTGACCTGTCGGTTCTGAAAGTGTTCGTTTTCGCTCATTTTGTCCTCCGTTTCTGCCCGCTTCTCTAAACAGGCTTTGGACTTTTATCCAAATTCTTATAATTCACCGTGTTTCATTTTAAACATCTGCGCCTATAAAGTCAAATGTTTCTTTCAGTTTTATTTATATTTCAATTCATTTTTTGTTATTTCTTAGGTGCAGAAAAATTTTTTACAAATATATAAAAACAGGAACCTCTGTTAAGGTTCCTGTTTTAATCACACTTCTCTTTTATTTTACGGCGTCTCACACGCCACATATTTTACATTGGACGGCTTTCTGTAAGCTCCGGGCTCACCTTTATAAGCGAGTAAAACACCGTCTCCTACAATTAAATAATCGCCTTCGCCATTCTCATACCAATCTTCCAACCAGGCAGTATGCTCGAAAGCCTTATCGCCGATATACGTTACGCTAGCCGGAATTTCCACATCTTCCAAATCATCACAATGATAAAAGGCAGCATAACCGATACTTGTGGTACCTTCCGGAATATCCACACTTGTTACACTGCTTCGGGCAAAAGCAAATTTACCGATTTCCGTCACGCCTTTAGGTATTGATACATCATCTAAAGTGTCCGCGCCGTAAAAGGCATTCGCTCCAATAACACCCTTATCAGACATCTCTTTTAAATCATCATTCGCCTGTGCATTTGCACCGGAAATAACCTTTCCTCCGGCGCTGTCCATAAGAATTACTGCATTATTACCTACTAAAGTTGTATATCCCATCACATCAGGGCCTATTTCAACAGGCTTGGGCGCATTCTCTTCCTGCTCAGACTTCTCTTTTTCTTCTTTGATTGCTTCATAATAGTCTTCTTTTACATCCTCTGCATAAGAGAGACTGTAAATCGGTGTAGTTGACGCACTCATATCTTTTTCCGCAGCAAATTTGCTTCCGTAAGTGCCTTCATCCGTATAAAAGAACACTTTGGAACAACCGTCAAAAGCCGTATCGTGAATCTTGGTCACAGAGTCCGGAATATAAATCTGTTCCAAGCTAACACAATCCTCGAAAGCCTTCATTTTAATTTCAGTCACCGCAAATGACATAGAGACTGATTTCAAGTTAGCTGCATTGGAAAAAGCATAAGGCGAAATAACCTGGATTTTATCAGATAAAATAACGTGTTCCAAATTATTACATCCCCAGAACGCATACTGACCGATTTCTTCCACTCTTTCATTCATAATATAAAAGGGTTCTTCGCGCCCCGGCAACATCTGATAAATAAATGTTCGGTCCGCACTCATCAGTACACTGTCCAAACACGTCAAAGTTGTACTCTTGGTGCTGACGTCCAAATCTTTTAACGAAGAACAGCCCGCAAAAATACCGGAACCTAATTCTTCCACACTTTTACCAATATAAACATCGCTAAGTGATTTACAGTTCGCAAAGGCAGCTGAACCAATCTTGGTCACGGAATCCGGAATATCAATCTCCAAAAGGTTGTCACATTCCGCAAACGCATTATATTCAATGGTTTCCAAACGGGCAGGTAAAACAACTTTCTTAATATAATCATTATCTTCAAAAGCACCATATCCGATGACACGCACCGAATCAGGCACATATACCACTTCGGAACTGCCCATATACTTCATCAGCGTTGTTCCGTCCATCTGGAACGCTTCTTTTTCACTGCCGGCCAAACCACGTTTTTGACCTGCCAAAACAAAAGAAAAGGTCAAAACAAGCAATACAACCGCTACTGCACTGATTACAAATCTTTTTTTCATCTGCTTTGACCTCCTTTCATTTTTACATTTTAAAATAGTATTTCAGCACCCGCAAAAGGTGCTGAAATGAATACTATATCTTTTTTACTTTGCTACTCGCTTCTTATCTTTCTTTACAAAGAGGAATACAGCTACAGCCGCCAATCCCATAGATAAGAACCACTTCGGCGCAATTCCGTCACCGGTCTTGGGTGTTGAATCCAATACTGTTCCTGCACTCAAATCTGAAGTATCCGCATAAATCACATAGGGTGAAAAATGAGGTGCAACAAATGTAATGCAAGGTACACCGTTAATGGTTGTAAACTTCGGTGAAATCTTCACAAGCTTACCGTTTACAACATAACCAACTTTATTGTTTCCGGCATATTTTACCAAATCTTCCGGTATCGGAAGGGTTACGGTTACACGTAAAGAATCGGTATTCTCTACTTTCTTGGTTCCGGTAGAATCGTAAAGAGAAATATCCATCGGGAAGTAACGAATGTCATCCAAATCGCCGTATTCTTCCTCTAATGCCTCTTTTACCTGCTCTTTCGCATAAGCGCTTTCTGTAATCTTTAAGATAAAGTTATCTGTCGAACCGCTTACAGATGCTGACGCACTGTCTTTATTCGGAATACCGGGTTTATCAATTGTTACTGACGTATTCGGTTTGGTAATTACTGTTGTCGAACCGCCATTGTTATTTGAACCGCTATTATTGTTGGAATTACCTGAAGAAGGCGCATCCTTATAAGTAGCCGTCACTGTCAAATTAGACGCAGGCATAGTCAAGGTTGTTGCTGCCGTGCTTGCTGAAGCAATGGTTACACCCTGTGTTTCGGTTACCCACTTATCAAAGACTTTACCACTGGGTGGATTATCCGCAAGCAAAATTGCATTAGCTCCTGATGCATAACTTCCGCTACCGCTACCACCAACAACAGTCAAAGTATAAAGTGTAGCATTGTTTGTTCCGTTTCCGGTTCCATTACCGTTTCCGC
>JAGAQZ010000141.1 GCA_017622505.1 Lachnospiraceae bacterium | reverse complement strand
TTGAAGCCTTCCATGTTGAGTCCTGAGTAGTGTACGAATACATCATTTCCTGATTCGTCAGAAATGAAACCGTAACCCTTCTGGTTGTTAAACCACTTAACTGTACCTTTGTTCATTGTAGATACCTCCGAAAAAATATAAGTGCTGTAAATATTTTACAACAAAATCAGCATAGCACAATGAACCAAAATTGTAAAGATAATTCGCAAGGTTTTGTTGATAAAAGATGGGGGATGTGGTACGCTTTTTGAAGAGTGTTTTTAGCACTTTTTTACATAGGAAAAGAAAGAAAAATTGAAAAGTACACAGAGGTGTTTTATGAAAAAAATAGGTGATTTTCTGAAGGAATTCTTTATTGACGGCCTGACCGGAATGGCCCAAGGGCTTTTTGCGACCTTGATTATCGGTACGATTATTGTGCAAATCGGCAGTTGGATTCCGGGACAGTTCGGCGGATATATTTTGCTGATGGGTAAGGTGGCTACTGCGTTGACAGGGGCAGGCATTGGTTGCGGTGTTGCCGTGAAGTTTAAGGCAAGTCCCCTGGTGACATTATCGGCTGTGGTAACGGGTATGACAGGGGCATTTGCGACAAAGATTCTGGCCGGCAGTGTACTGGTGGATGGCGTGATGTGCTTTAGCGGACCGGGAGAACCTTTGGGTGCATTCCTGGCTGCGGTATCGGGCATTTACGTGGGACGCCTGATTTCAGGCAAAACCAGATTGGACATTATTCTGACCCCTTTTGTATGTATTTTAACAGGTGCGACGGTAGGGCTTCTGCTAGGACCGCCTATCAGCACTTTTATGAATAAAATCGGTGATTTGATTGCACTTGGTACACAACAGGCACCGTTCTTAATGGGTATCATTGTAGCAGTGTTAATGGGTATGGCGCTTACTTTACCCATCAGTTCTGCAGCACTAGGTGTTATTCTTAACCTTTCCGGTATTGCTGCCGGCGCGGCTACGGTAGGTTGTTGCGCAAATATGGTTGGTTTTGCAGTGGCAAGTTACCAGGATAATAAGTGGAACGGCTTGCTTGCGCAGGGACTTGGAACCAGTATGCTTCAGATGGGTAATATCGTGAAGAAGCCTACCATTTGGTTGCCGGCGATTATTTCCAGTGCGATTATGGGGCCGATTTCGACGATGATTTTTAAGTTCCAGAACAATGCGGTAGGTTCCGGTATGGGAACTGCAGGTTTGGTAGGACCAATCAATGCATATAACACTATGGTAGAGACCGGCTTGGATCCGGCATTGGCTATTCTTGAAGTGTTGTTATTGTGTTTTATTTTACCGGGATTGCTTGCCTGGGGCGTGGCATCTATGATGCGAAGATGGAACTGGTTAAAACCGGGCGATATGAAGTTAGAGGCGAAGTAAGGAGAAGGAAATAGTGCGAATGAAAAAAGCGCTGTTGCGTAACCGGGAAATTATCTTTTATATTATAATATGTTTTCTTTCTTGTTTTGCGTTTAGACAGTATATCTCGAGTTTCTCCGGTTATATGATATTTACGGCAGTAACAGGAGTTGGTTCTTTGCTTGGATATTATTTGTATGAGAAATATACTATTCGTCGCAATGTAAGAAAATCCCCTTTGGTAGCGATTGTTTTACTCGGTATATTTATTATGCAATGTCTTTATGTAATTGCAGGGGAAATGATATATTGCGGTTTTAAAAGCGATGCTGTTCAGTGGATTTTTTCGGTGTTGATTTTTATCATTCCGATTTGTTCTGCCGTGTATTTATATCGTATGTGGAAGAAACAATTGGTGACCGTAGAAGAGTTAATAAGAGTAACGATTTTTATCGGTTTTCTGTTTCGATTGATTTATGTACAGTTTACGGATATTAACATTTTATCGCGTCAGAATGATACCATTGCATTTACAAACGGGGGCGGACATTTAGGCTATCTTTGGCATATTTGGGCCAATGGCACACTTCCGAACGTGGATCCGCGCAGTTTGTGGGAGTTTTCACAACCGCCTTTGTATTATATCCTGTGCGGATATTGGATTAAAATTAGCACATGGCTGGGGGTTCCGAATTTGGAAGCAAGTGAGAATCTGCAGATGTTTTCCCTATTGTGCGTAACCTTAACAAGCTTCTATTTGGATAAAATCCTTATCAAAATGGATATAAAACCGTTGTACCGTCTTTGGGGACAACTTGCCTTTCTATGCTTACCGTATTTTACATATTTATCGGGGGCGGCCAATAATGACGTGCTGTTTGTCTTGCTGACGGTTATGGTATTTTATTATGTGATTTGCTGGTACGAGGAGAAGAAAACTTGGTTGCTTTTGGTGTCTGCAGTATTGACCGGTTTGTTGGTTATGACCAAGTTATCCGGCGGCTTGATCGCACCGGCAATTCTAGCATTGTTCATTCTTCGCTTGATAAAAGATAAGGGTGAGCGCGGAAAACGTATCGTTGAATATTTGTTATTCGGTGTAGTTTCCTTGCCGATAGGATTATGGTGGAATGTCCGGAATGCGGTTCGTTTTCTAATGCCCTTCTTTTATACAAATGAGCCGGACATCGGTTCGGTGCAATACATTCCTGACTACAGTATTTGGCAACGCTTATTTGACTTGGACAATCAGTTAAACCATCTGTACATTGAATTATTTAACACAAGCCCGAATGTGGATCACAATATTATCATCAGCACGATGAAAACAATGGTATTTACTCACAGTGCGGAATATTTATTAACTCCGGTGACAAAGTTCTGGGGAGTTGTTTTATTCTGGAGTGTGGCAATCGGTGTGGTGATTGCAATTGTATGCGGAATTGTAGGTATGTTCAAATCACGTCAAAGGATGTATTTGAAGGTTGTCTGGATTGTTTACCTGTTTACCAATATCGTATTTTATTTGTACTATAATGTGGAATATCCGTTTGTGCACACGATGCATGTCAGATACATTTTACCTGTTTTTGTAATAGGGGTGCCCTGGGTTTTAAATGGGATAAAATATTTAGTTTATAAAATTCCCGGTGCAAACACCCAAAAGGTATGTTGCGGTGTGGGAATGGGTTATGTTCTCACTGTTTTTGCGGTATTGCAGGCATATATCATTGAAATATTAATCCAAACGGATGTTATATGGTAGATAGGCGATGCGGTAAAAGGGCACTTTATTGGATTAAAGTGATAAAAAGATAAAGAAAAACTATTGACAATCAAAATGAGAGTGCTATAATGAACACGAATAAAACTTGAAGGAGACAGAAATGAGTAGATTTGTAAGTTTCTTTTTTACATACTTTTACTTTTACTTTATTAAGCAATTTAATAAGGTTTCTCTGTCGTGCAATTAACAAGGTTTTTATGAAAAGTAAAGTAAACCTGTGTTTCGTCGGAGAAACACAGGTTTTTTGTTTATTAACGGCGGTTAATGAATGAAGGCGGAACCGGAAGACGCAAACGGGAAAGTCAACAGAATTTAATGTAAAAGAAAAGAGGACACAAAAATGATTATCGTATTAAAATCAAATCCCAATCCCGAACAGTATGAGCAGTTAAAGAAATGGTTAGAAGACAAAGGCCTTGATATCCATAAAACACAGGGTATTCATTCTACGATTTTAGGTCTTGTAGGTGATACTTCCAAGGTAGATATCGATTTAGTATCTGCTATGGAAATTGTAGATACCGTTAAGCGTATTCAGGAGCCGTACAAAGCTGCAAACCGTAAGTTCCATCCTTTGGATACGGAAATTACCGTTGAGAATACCAAAATCGGTGCAGGACATTTTGCAATGATTGCAGGACCTTGTTCCGTGGAGACAGAAGAACAGATTATCGGCATTGCTAAGGCTGTTAAAGCAGCAGGAGCAACCATGCTTCGCGGCGGCGCATTCAAGCCCCGTACTTCACCCTATGCATTCCAGGGCTTGGGCGGCGATGGTATCAAGCTTTTATTGGAAGCAAAGAAAGAAACAGGACTTCCCATTGTTACTGAAATTATGGACTTATCCCAGCTTGATTTGTTTGAAGAAGTAGACGTAATCCAGGTTGGCGCAAGAAATATGCAGAACTTCCAGTTGTTAAAAGAACTTGGCCATACTAAGAAACCGATTCTTTTAAAGAGAGGTTTATCAAGCACCATTCAGGAATTATTGATGAGTGCGGAATACATTATGGCAGGCGGAAACGAAGACGTTATTCTTTGCGAAAGAGGCATCAGAACCTTCGAAACCGCAACCAGAAATACCCTTGATATATCAGCAGTGCCTGTTTTAAAAGAAAAGACACACTTACCGATTGTCATTGACCCTTCACACTCTACGGGTTATTCTAAATATGTAAAATCAATGTGTTACGCGTCTACAGCGGCGGGTGCAGATGGTTTGATTATTGAAGTGCACAACGACCCTGCCAAGGCATGGTGTGATGGTCAGCAGTCCATTACTCCGGTGGCATTCGAAGAAATCAACCGCGGCGTGCAGATGATTAGAGAGGATATTTTAAAATTATGATAAAAACAGTAGGGATCGTTGGTCTGGGCCTGATTGGAGGGTCCATGGCCAAAACGGTTCGTGAAACCACTACCTGTAAAATTTATGCCTGCAACAGAAGTAAAAATATCGTGGAACAGGCAATTGCAGAGGATGTCATTCACGGTGAATTAAATGCAGATACCTTAAAAGAGTGCGATTTGTTGATTTTAAATTTGTATGCGCGAAGAAATATCGAGTATGTGAAAAATAATATTTCTTTTATAAAAAAGGGCGCGGTTTTGGTGGACAGTACCGGAATCAAAGGAAGTGTATGCGAGGAACTTTCGGATTTCTGCGAGGAAAACGGCGTGCATTTTATCGGTGGCCATCCGATGGCCGGTATTGAAAAGTCGGGATATCAGTATTCGTTTTTTGGATTATTCAATAACGCGACTATGATTCTTTGTAAGGATCACAATACAGATGAGGCATTGTTTGAGGAAACGAAGGAATTCTTTCTGAGACTTGGTTTTGGCAAAATCAGAGTTACTACGGCGGCAGAACATGATGCGGTGATTGCTTATACATCCCAGATGGCCCATTTGGTATCCAGTGCCTATATTAAAAGCCCTACCTGCGAGAAGAGATATGGGTTCTCTGCCGGTAGTTTTAAGGATTTGACCAGAGTTGCGTACTTAAATGAAGATATGTGGACAGAGTTGTTTGCAGAGAATCGCGAGCATTTGTTGGCAGAGTTGGATGTCTTCATCAAGAATGTTCAGGATTATCGTGATGTCTTGGCGGCAGAAGATTATGATGGTTTACATAAAATGCTTGCTGCGGGACGTATTTGTAAAGAAAACGATAATCGACGCGAAGAAGAGTATAAGGATACGAACAATTCGTCTGTTTGTGGATAGAATTTGAGCGGTGTGAATATTTTTTATTCCAACAGGACACGTTCTCACTCGGTTAAGAAACGTAGCGGTACTAAACTCGTGCGGCATTGCATTTGCACTCGTTAAGTGCCGACGTTCTTAAACGGTCCTTTATGGAATATAAAAATATTCACAAAAAATCTATGTTAACATAAGACAAACAGCCGAATTGTTACTGCGTGATAGAATGTGAAATATGTAGATGATATATTTTTATAAGTTTACATAATGCATGAAGCAACGAGAAGAATTAAAAAGGATAAAGAATTATGAATCAAATTGTACAAGTTAAAACCAGCACAAAAGAATATGAAGTGATTATCGGTGGCGGACTTCACTACGGAGAAGAAATTGCCAAGGTCAAAAAGCCTTGTAAAGTTGTTGTAGTCAGCGATGATATTGTATTTTCTTTGTATGGCGAGAAGTGCGTCAACGAATTAAAAGCATGCGGATACGAAGTATTGTCTTTCGTATTTCCCAATGGTGAGAAATCTAAGAATTTAAGTACGGCTGAACAGGTACTTTCATATTGTGCAGAAAACGGTGTTTCAAAGTCCGACCTTTTGGTGGCATTAGGCGGTGGTGTAACCGGAGATTTGACCGGTTTTGTGGCATCGGTATTTTTACGCGGAATGGAGTATGTGCAGTGTCCCACAACACTTTTAGCAGCTATTGATTCTTCCGTAGGTGGCAAGACTGCAGTGGATTTACCACAAGGCAAGAACCTGGTGGGAGCTTTCCATCAGCCTTTGAGAGTAGTGTGCGATACGGATACTTTTAAAACCTTGCCGGCGGAGGTGTTTTCTGATGGTATGGCAGAGGCTGTAAAATACGGTATGATTCGTGATTTGGAACTTTTTGAACAGTTTGAAAAGAAGGAATTTGATATTGCCGCAATGGTGCAAAGATGTGTACAGATTAAGGCAGATATCGTTGGAGAAGATGAATTTGATACCGGCGTTAGAAAACTTCTTAATTTCGGCCACACAGTCGGTCATTCCATTGAAAAATTAAGCAATTACGAAGTGCCTCACGGAAGTGCGGTGGCAATTGGTATGGTAGTGGTAACCAAGGCTTATGAGAAAGCGAATGGCTTGGATAATACTATGTCAAAGCGCCTGATTCAAACATTGAAGAATTACAATTTGCCTATTTCTTGCGAGTATACCCTTTTGGATTTGGCGGAGCAGGCAATTTCTGATAAAAAGCGTGCCGGCAAGAAGATTAGTGTGCTTTTGCCGGAGACTATCGGTAATTCCATTATTCAGGATATGACTATGGATGAGTGGATTGCATACATTGTAAACAGCGGAGTTTAATTTTAAGTCTCAATTTGCTTATTTGTATGGGCGTTATATAAATTGTCGCGTAGATTATTTTACATTCCAACAGAACGCGCTCTCGCTCGAGTGAAATCGTAACGGACACTAAACTCATACGGCATTGCATTTGTATTCGTTAAGTGCCGACGTTTTCACACGGTTCTTTATGGAATGAAAATATCTACGCAACATTACTTTTATGATAAATACAAATAAGCAAATTGAGACAATGAATGTAATGGCACAGTGTTATATGTAGATAGAATATCAATGTATGAATTGGTTTTGCAAAAGATAGCGATAGAAAGGGAACAACATGGATATTACATTATCACCGGCAAAAAAATGCATAAGTGAAATAGAGGCCATATCGTCTAAATCTTACGTACATAGACTATTGATTGCGGCGGCGTTGTCGGATAAAGCGTCTACTGTTAAGACTAATATTTTATCG
>JAGAQZ010000140.1 GCA_017622505.1 Lachnospiraceae bacterium | reverse complement strand
TACACAATAATGACTGAAAATATTTATAAGAATATGGGTATTTCCGACGCCCTTTACAACTATGCATCTGAGGTTTTAGAAGAATTGGAGCCAAGATTTGCCGAAATCGATAAAATGGCCGAAATCAACCAGATGAAGGTGCTTGCGGCTATGCAAAAGAACCAGGTCAGCGAAGCTTGTATGCTTGGTACAAGCGGTTACGGATACAGCGATATTGGACGTGACACCTTAGAAAGAGTGTATGCCGATGTTTTCCATACGGAAGATGCCTTGGTGCGTCCCCAGATTACCTGCGGAACCCATGCCCTTGCCCTTGCATTAATGAGTAATTTACGGCCCGGAGACGAGCTTTTAAGTCCTGTTGGTAAGCCGTATGATACCTTGGAAGAAGTAATCGGTATCCGCGATTCGAAGGGTTCCTTAAAAGAATACGGCGTTAGCTATAAGCAGGTTGATTTGCTGGCAGACGGTACTTTTGACTATAACAATATCGCCAAGGCAATCAATGAAAAGACGAAACTTGTTACCATTCAGAGATCCAAAGGTTATCAGACCAGACCGTCTTTTGGCGTAAAAGAAATTGGCGAATTAATCAAGTTTGTTAAAAACATCAAACCCGGCGTGATTTGTATGGTGGATAACTGTTACGGCGAGTTTGTAGAAGCAATAGAGCCTTCCGATGTAGGAGCTGATATGGCGGTTGGCTCCTTAATTAAGAATCCCGGCGGCGGACTTGCGCCCATCGGCGGTTACATTGCCGGCAAACAGGAATGTGTAGAGAATGCAGCTTACAGACTGACTTCACCCGGTTTGGGGAAAGAAGTTGGTGCATCTTTAGGCGTGTTAAAAGACTTTTATCAGGGCTTTTTCCTTGCGCCTACCGTTGTTGCCAACGCAGAAAAAGGTGCGATTTTCGCAGCATGTCTCTATGAAAAGTTAGGATATCCCGTAATCCCTACGGGAGCAGAAGAACGTCATGACATTATTCAGGCCATTACACTTGGTTCTCCTGAGGCTGTCATTGCATTCTGTCAGGGTATTCAGAAGTCATCACCGGTAGACAGTCACGTATTCGCAGAGCCTTGGGCAATGCCCGGGTATGACAGTGATGTCATTATGGCTGCAGGTGCCTTTGTGTCCGGTTCGTCCATTGAATTAAGTGCGGATGCGCCTATCAAACCGCCTTATGCGGTATATTTCCAGGGTGGACTCACCTGGCCCCACGCAAAATACGGCATTATGATGTCAATGCAGTCGTTAATAAATGCCGGAATTCTTGCAGTAGATGAAGAAACAGGAAGAATTGTACGCAAATAGTTTGATAAAGTTTTGGGATAATTTGTGTTTTTATGACAAAGCAAGGACAAATTTGCACGTAAAATGTCATTTTACAGTTGCGAAATAAGTCGAAATTTTTTCATCATATTTGGTGTACATCATATTTTTTCTATGATAAAATAACTATGTTCATACGAAGAAATAAATGATTATTTTAAAATAAGTTTATTTGCAATCTATATGCCGCAAAAGGGCAGATAAATTACAAAAGAAAGGTATAACGTTATGACTAATAATGTTTTCGGTATCGATTTAGGTACAAGCACTATCCGAATTTTTAACGGTAGAAATTCCGCAACCATGGTTGAGAAGAACATGATTGCCATTGAGAATAAAAACAATGTTTTTGCATACGGAGATTCTGCATTTGAAATGTACGAAAAGGCGCCTGACAATATTCAGGTTACCTATCCTTTGACAAGTGGTGTTATCGCGGACATTAAGAATATGCAGGTTCTTTTAAGATATTTTATCAATGACGTTTCCAAAGGAAATTACAAAAATTGCGAATACTACATTGCGGTTCCTACAGACGTAACCGAAGTGGAGAAGCGTGCTTTTTATGACTTGATTAAAGATGCAAATTTAAAGCCTAAGAAGATTATGATGGTGGAAAAGGCAGTTGCAAACGGCATCGGACTTGGCGTGGATGTTAAGAATTCCCAGGGTGTTATGGTGGTTGACGTTGGATACAATACCACTGAAATTTCCATTCTTTCATTGGGAGGTATTGTTTTAAGCAAATTGATTAAAACCGGCGGATATAAGTTTGATGATGCCATTCGTGCTGCAGTTCGTAGAGAATACAATCTTTTGATTGGCTTTAAGTCTGCCGAGAAGCTTAAAATGAGCCTTCATGAATTAAAGCAGAAGAAGGAAAAAGCGGTTGTTTATGGCCGCGATATCGTTTCAGGACTTCCTATGGAGCGTGAAATCCCTACAGAGTTGGTGGATGAATGTTTGCGAGAGCATTTTAAGACCATTATCGATAATGTAAAAATCATTCTGGAACGTACTCCGCCCGAGTTGTCTGCAGATATCTATCGAAACGGACTGTATTTGACCGGTGGAGGTTCTTTGGTAAGCGATTTCGGTACCATTCTTGCCAACGGTACAGGTTTGAAGGTAAATGTTGCGGATCAGGCCGTAGAAAGCGTTATTGACGGAATTGCAGAGATTATCAAGAATGATAAATTTAAATCTGTTGCATATGTTCGATAAAAGGATGATTATATGAGCCCTCTTGTTAAAAGAAAAAAAGAAAGGTTCAAATTACCGGTAAAATACTGGATTTTGATTTTATCTGCAGTATGTGTTTTGCTGATGTGTTTGACCTTTATGACTGATTTTAAATTTAATACGGCAAACTTTATTGTGGGCTATACCGTTGTGCCTTTTCAGAACGGTTTGAGCAAGGTTGGCGGATATTTAACTGATAAAGCAGAACTTCTGGCGCAAATCAAGGATTTGCTGGCTGAGAATGAAGCCCTGCAACAGCAGGTGGACGAGCTTACTATTGAGAATACTGCTTTAATGCAGGATAAGTATGAGTTAAACACATTGCGTGAACTCTATGCTTTGGATCAGCAGTATTCCGATTATGATAAAGTTGGTGCCCGCATTATTATGGGCGGTTCCAATAACTGGTTTGATACCTTTGTAATCAACAAAGGTTCCAATGATGGCATTGAGCCTGATATGAATATTATGGCAGGCAGCGGTCTTGTGGGACGAGTTGTGGAAACCGGACCTAACTGGGCGCAGGTTGTGTCTATTATTGATGATACTTCAAATGTCAGCGCAACGGTTTTATCTACTTCGGATAATTTGATTGTAAGCGGTGACTTATCTACCATGGAGAACGGTTATATCCGTTTCAGCCAGCTTGTGGATGAAGATGACCAGGTGGTAGTAGGCGATAAAGTTGTAACTTCCGACATCAGCGACCGCTATCAGCCCGGGATTTTAATCGGATATATCAGTTACATAGAAGAAGATTCCAATAACCTGACTAAGTCAGGCTATATTACACCGGCGGTGGACTTTGAGCATTTGAGCGAAGTGCTGGTGATTACAGAACTAAAGCAAACCATTGATTAAGGCAGGATTATGAAAAAAGTCATTACTACGGTTATTTTGATTTTCATATCGTTTATTTTGCAAAGTACGGTCTTTCGTGCCATTGCAATTCAAGGGATTGTGCCCAATCTTTTGATTATTCTTACAGCCTGCACCGGTTTTATGCAGGGAGAACGATATGGTGTGTTTACCGGTTTTTTCTGCGGACTTTTGATGGATATATTTTTCTTTGATATTATTGGATTTTATGCACTTTTATATATGTATCTCGGATATATGAACGGCTTATTCCATAATATCTTTTATCCGGATGACATTAAACTGCCTTTAATTATGATTACGGTCAGTGATTTGCTGTATTCCTTGGTTGTTTATATGTTGTTGTTCCTGTTAAGAAGCAGATTTGACTTCGGTTATTATTTCTTAAATATTATTTTGCCGGAGTTGGTATATACTATTTTTGTTGCGGTTATCTTTTATCCGCTGTTGCTATTGATATCAGATCTATTCAGACGTGCAGAGAAGAGAAAAGAGGAGTAGAAGCCCTTGTTTAATAAATGGAAAGAATCGATTATTACAGTAATTTCATCCAGACTTTTTGTGCTTCTTATTGCCTTTATTCTTCTTTGTTCTACACTTGTATATAGATTGTTTGATTTACAGATTGTCAAAGGTGAAGATTATCTTAATAATTTTCAGTTAAAAATCGTCAGAGAGCGTTCGCTACCAAGCACCCGAGGAAACATTTATGATTGTAACGGTAATTTGCTGGCTTATAATGAGCTGGCTTATAATATTACGCTTGAGGACGTTTATGAGTCAGGCAGTGATAAGAATGCAAACATTAACGATACCATTTATCGCCTGATTAAATTGATTGAGCAGAATGGTGATGAAGTAATCAGCGATTTTAACATTCGTGTGAATGAAGACGGAGAGTATGTTTTTACGGTGGAAGGTACCAAATTACAGCGTTTTCTTGCGGATATTTATGGTAAGAAATATACTTCGGATTTGGATTATGATGAGAAAACCGCCACACCGGATGATGTCATTGACTATTTGTGCAGTCGTAAAAAATACGGCATCGGCTATTATGAAGAACCCGGTGTGAGTTCATCTTTTGTACCCGGAGGCGGATACACGAAGGAAGAGATTGTACAGATTATAACCATTCGATATGCCTTGTCATTAAACAGTTATCAGAAATATATCGTAACAACCGTAGCTTCCGATGTTTCGGAAGAAACCCTGGCGGTGGTGATTGAGAACAGCGATGTTTTACCAGGTGTAAGCGTTGCCCAGGATACCATCCGTAAGTATAACGATCCTGTATATTTTTCACAGATTATCGGTTACACCGGTAAAATTTCCAATGAGGAATATGAAGTTTTGTCGGAAGAAAATGAAAACTATTCATTGAATGACTACGTAGGTAAAACCGGTATTGAGCAGTCTATGGAAAGCTATTTGCAGGGTGTAAAAGGTTCGGAAACCATCTATGTAGATAATATGGGTAAAATCATTGAGACTGCGGATTATGTGGAGCCTATCGCAGGCAATGATATTTACTTAACTATTGATAAGGATTTGCAGATTGCGGTTTATAATATTCTGGAACAAAAAATTGCCGGTATTCTTGTAAATAAAATCAGAAATACCAAGGTGAGTCCCGAAGATGAAGATTCCAAGGATATGTATATTCCCATTGATGATGTTTATTTTGCACTTTTTAATAATAATGTCATTGATACTTCGCGTTTTTCACAGAGTTATGCCAGCGAGACCGAAAAGGCGGTTTATGAGAAGTTTTTAACCAAAAAGGAAAATGTATCCGCCGAGTTGTATGATGAATTAATGGTCAGTGCAACGCCTTATAACAAGCTGTCTAAGGAATATCAGAATTATGAAAGTTACATTGTGTCGATGCTTATGTCTGACAATCATAGTGTATTAATTCGTGATGAAATTGATACTACAGATGCTACATATATTGCATGGACCAAGGACGAAACCATTAGTTTGAAGGAATATTTGAATTACGCAATTTCTATGAACTGGGTTGATACAACAAAGCTTGATTTGGAAGTGCAGTATTCAGATTCTGATGAAATTTATGCAGGTTTGGTGGATTATATCATTGAATCTTTGCAGAATAATTCGGAATTTAATAAGAAATTGTATAAATATATGATTGCAAATAATAACATCTCCGGAAAACAGATTTGTATTATTTTATGGGACCAGGATTTGATTAATGTGGAAGAGTCGCAGATTACCGGTTTGAAGTCAGGGCGGATTTCTTCATACAATTTTATCATTGATTGTATTTCTAATTTAGAGATTACACCGGCACAGTTAGCCCTTGATCCCTGTTCCGGTTCCTGTGTTATCACAGATGTTAATACCGGTGATGTCAAAGCATTGGTTTCTTATCCGGGATATGATAATAACCGCTTGGCAAATTCGGCAGATTCCGAGTATCTGGCGCGCTTAAACAGTGATTTATCAAGACCTTTGTGGAATTATGCAACCCAGAATAAGAGTGCACCGGGTTCTACGCTTAAGATGCTTGTTTCTGTTGCCGGATTGGAAGAGAATGTTATTACACTAAACGAGGATATTAAGTGCCAAGGCAGTTTTGATAAATTAACCGGAACAATTCACAGATGTTGGATTTATACCGGTGCCCACGGACGTTTGGACCTTACGGAAGCGATTGCAAATTCGTGTAACTGTTTCTTTTATGAAGTAGGATATCGTATGTCCCAGGACGAGGACGGTTATAATGCAAACGTGGGTATTGAAACCCTTTCAAAATATGCGGATTTGTTTGGCTTGAGTGAACCTTCCGGCGTAGAAATTTCGGAAGCTAGCCCTCAGGTATCCGATGCGTTCCCTGTACCTTCGGCAATCGGTCAGGGTACACATGCTTACACAACAGTAGGATTGGCAAGATATGTCACTGCAGTTGCAAACAGTGGTAAGGTTTATAACCTGACGCTGATTGACAAAGTTACCGATACCAACGGTAATCTGCAGTTTGATAATAGCGCAGAATTGCGAAATAAAATTGAATTGGATGATGAAGTATGGGATGCAATCCATGCAGGTATGCGTCAGGTGGTTCAGAAAAAGGCATATTTTTCAACGGTTGCCGTTGATGTTGCCGGTAAAACAGGTACCGCCCAGGAAACAAGTTCCCGTGCCGACCATGCGCTTTTTGTTGGATATGCCCCTTATGAAGATCCGGAAATCGCAATAGCAATTCGAGTCTTAAATGGTTATACTTCGGATTATGCTGCGCAAATTACCAAGGATGTCATAATGTATTATTACGGATTGGCAGAAGAAGATGAAATTATTACAGGTACGGCTGATCAACCACTGACTGCCACCACAACAGGAGACTAAAAAAAGGAGATTGCCATATGAAGAATGCAGTCAGAATTAAAAATACTTCCGGCGGAATGACCGTATATCTTGATGCACAGATGGAGTTTGAAGAACTTTTATCGGAAATTGGGAAGAAATTCGGTGAGTCTGCGAAGTTTTTCGGAAATGTTAAGACTGTATTGTCATTGGAAGGGCGTGAACTGTCCGAAGAAGAAGAGGCGCGGATTGTAGATGTGATTACATTGAATACGCAATTGGATATTGTATATCTTCTGGATAAAAGTCAGCCTGTTGTTGCGGAACAGGAACCCCAACAGGAAGTTGTGGTAGAAACCGTCAAAGAATTAATACCGAGAAACGAAAGAGTTGTCTTTTATAAAAGATGTATTGAAGCGGGAGAAATCATCAGAGCGGATAAAGATCTGGTTGTCTTCGGAAATGTTTCGGAAGATGCGGTTGTAATGTCCACCAACAGTATTTATATTTTCGGTGGCCTGTATGGTGAGGCGTATGCCGGCATTGATAACGGAGATGACTATGTGATTGCCGCAATGGATTTTATGCCCGAGAAAATCGGCATCGGAAGACATGAACATCAAGGGAAAAAGGTATCACGGTGGATTAAGAAATCTGCTTTTGATTCTAAAATTGCATATGTAAAAGATAAAAAAATCGTAACAGACCAAATCACCAAAGAATTACTGAATAGTCTTGTCTAGACATATCAGATGACAAATATTTCTAAATACGTTCGCTTTGCCATAAGGAAAGCAGAATATGGAGGATTGTATGAGTGAAGTAATTGTCGTTACGTCAGGTAAGGGCGGGGTTGGTAAGACCACAACCTCTGCAAATGTCGGTACAGGTCTTGCATCTTTGGGTAAAAAAGTGGTTTTGATTGATACGGATATCGGTTTGAGAAATCTCGACGTGGTTATGGGGCTTGAAAACCGTATCGTATACAATCTTGTAGACGTTGTGGAAGGAAATTGCCGTATCAAACAGGCACTTATTAAGGATAAAAGATACCCTTCGTTGTATTTAATGCCTTCTGCACAAACCAGGGATAAAACTTCGGTAAATCCCGGACAAATGAAGAAAATGATTGCTGCATTAAAAGAGCAGTATGATTATATTATACTGGATTGTCCGGCGGGTATTGAACAGGGCTTCCAGAATGCCATCGCGGCAGCGGATCGTGCCATTGTGGTAACGACGCCGGAAGTATCGGCTATTCGCGATGCGGACCGCATTATCGGGCTTTTGGAGGCAAATGATTTTAATAAAATTGATTTGGTAGTAAATCGTGTCCGCAATGATTTGATTAAACGCGGTGATATGATGTCGATCAATGATGTGGTGGATATTTTATCCATTCCTTTATTGGGCTTTGTTCCCGATGATGAGAATGTGGTGATTGCTACGAATCAGGGCGAACCATTGGTAGGTTCCAATACATATGCGGGAATTGCATATATGAATATCACCAAGCGCGTTACGGGACTTGAAGTTCCGCCTATGGAATTTCCTAAGACTGTCACTTTCTGGACAAGAGTTTCGGATCTTTTCAAAAAGAAGCAGGAGGTGTAGTCGATGAAGAATATATTTTCTGTTTTTAAAAGAAAAAAATCAAGCGACGTTGCCAAAGACAGATTAAAAATTCTTTTGATTTCTGACCGTGTCAACTGTTCGCCGGAGGTATTGGAGCGCATCAAGGCGGATATTGCGGAAGTAATATCTAAATACATGAAGATAGACGTAAATACAATGGAAATACAGATATCCAAAACCGGAATGAAGAGCATAAATAACACCAAAACACCTACACTTTATGCGAATATACCGATTTTGGACTTGAGAAACAAATAAGCTTATGGAGAACAATAATGCTTAGAAAATACCGTATCAAAGACTATGATTTTAAATTGGTCATTATGTTGATTGCAATCAGTATCATTGGTATTCTTGCAGTCGGCAGTGCCGAAAAAGAACTTCAGCAAAAACAACTTATGGGGTTTTTGCTGGGGCTTTTTCTGATGGTTGTGATTTCTCTCTTTGATTATGCTGTATTCCTAAGGTTTTGGTGGGTGATTTACGCTGTTAATATGATACTTTTACTATTGGTTTTGTTCTTTGGTAAAGAGGTCAGTGGTGCACAGCGTTGGCTTGATATCGGTATCCAGTTTCAGCCTTCCGAATTAGCAAAAATTCTATTGATTCTATTCTATGCAAAGTTTATAATGAAATATGAGGAAAAAATCAACGATATTAAGGTTTTATTGTTTGCGATTCTGTTGGTCGCACCAGTGTTGCTTTTGATTGTAAATCAGCCGGACTTATCCACCACAATTATGATTTTTATAGTATTTTGTGCTATGTTTTTTGTGGGTGGAATATCTTACAAATATGTATTCGGAATCCTTGGTGTGGCAGTGCCGACACTGGTTATTCTTTTTATACAGATTTTACAACCGGACCAGACCATTATCAGAGAGTATCAGCGTAACCGTATTATGGCCTGGCTTCATCCGGAAGATTATGCAACAACAGAAGCTTACCAGCAGTTGAATTCAGTTATGGCCATCGGTTCCGGACAGCTTTCGGGCAAAGGATTAAACAACAACGTGGTGAATTCCGTGAAGAACGGTAATTTTATTTCCGAACCGCAAACAGACTTTATTTTTACCATTATTGGTGAAGAATTAGGTTTTATCGGCGGTTGTCTTGTTGTACTTTTAGTTGTTGGAATTGCTGTAGAATGTGTTATAATAGCTTATAAGGCAAAGGATACGGCAGGTAAAATTATTGCTGCCGGAATGGGCGCATTAATTGGTTTCCAGGGAACGCTGAACATTTGTGTAGCGACGGGACTTATGCCTAATACCGGTATTCCTTTACCTTTTGTAAGTGCAGGTTTGACATCAATGGTTGCTTTGTACATCGGAATGGGGTTTGTTTTAAATGTACGATTGCAGGCAATTCGTAAATATAATAATTAGCAGGGGTTATAGAGAGGGGTAAAAACTATGAATATTGCTTTGATTGCACATGATGCGAAGAAGAAATTAATGCAGAATTTCTGCATTGCATACAGGGGTATTTTATGTAAAAATGAATTGTTTGCAACCGGAACTACCGGCAGATTGGTAGAAGAGGTTACAAACTTGACCATTCATAAGTTTTTGGCCGGACATTTGGGCGGTGAGAAGCAGATTGGTGCGCAGATTGAACACAACCAGATTGACTTGGTTATCTTCTTGCGTGACCCTTTGAATCCCAAGTCTCATGAGCCGGATGTTAATAATGTTGTAAAATTATGCGATATGCATAATATTCCGCTTGCAACGAATCTTGCAACGGCAGAACTACTGATAAAATCTTTGGACAGAGGAGATTTAGAGTGGCGTGAAATGTACAAATAGAGTAGTTTCAATTCTTTTAATTGCATGTTTTATGTTGGCAATGACGGGATGCGGTTCTGCAGAGTATGGAATGGAATATTCCAGACAAATGCCTTCGTCCGCATATATGGTAACCAACAGTTCTTTTGAGGAAGATACCTTGGCATCTTTTTCCGGCGAGTTGTGCGTTGATTCCCGTGATAAAATTACGATGCCGGGTGTGAAACTCGAGAGTTCTTACGCTTCGGGGTTGTTTGACTTAAACAACAAAGAAATTTTATATGCCGAGAATATTTATGAACAGCTTCCGCCGGCCAGTCTTACCAAGATTATGACTGCTTTGGTTGCCTTAAAATATGGCAATTTACAGGATGAAATTGTTGTAACCGAGAATTGTAAAATTACAGAATCCGGCGCCCAGGTTTATGGATTTAAGCCCGGTGATGTCATTACTTTAGATCAGGCATTGAATGTATTGTTGATATATTCAGCAAATGATGTTGGATTGATTATTGCGGAGCATATTGCAGGGGATGTTGACAGTTTCAGTGCAATGATGAATGAAGAAGCGAAGGCTTTGGGTGCTACCAATACGAACTTCTGTAATCCGCATGGTTTGACACAGGATGAACATTATACAACCGCTTATGATTTATATTTGATTTTTAACGAAGTAATTCAATATGAGCGTTTCCGTGAGATTATTCAGTTGACTTCCTATACTTCCGTGTATAAGGATGCGCAGGGGAATCAGAAAACCATCGAAATCCGTAATACTAACCAGTATTTCATGGGTAATGTGGAAGCACCGGAGAATATCACTATTTTAGGCGGTAAAACCGGAACTACCAATGCTGCGGGTAATTGTTTAATCCTTTACATCAAGGATAGTGCAGGCAATCCGTACATATCGGTTATTTTACGTGCTGACAAGCGGGAGAACCTGTATAACGATATGAACAGGCTTTTGGAAGCGGCAGGAAAATAGTCATAATATAGTCATAATATTTTAACGATATATCCACATAAAAAGGTTGTCTTTTTTGGCTATATCGACTATAATTAAGAAGAACGGAAAATGCAAAATTCTTTCCGGAAAATGCATTTTATATATATGAAATGTAAAATATTACTATGGGGGTGTATGTCATTATGGTTCGTATGATTATTGGCGATAATGGTAAAGGAAAATCAAAGGTTTTACTTGAGAAAGTAAATGCAGACGTAAAGGAGATTTTAGGTAACGTTGTATTCCTTGATTCTTCCACAAAACACATGTATGAATTGAATAATAAGATTCGTTTGATTAATGTATCAGAGTATCTTGTGAGCAACAGTGATATGTTTGTTGGCTTTTTATCAGGTATTATTTCACAGGATCACGATTTACAGCAGATGTATTTTGATAATTTCCTTGGATTGGCAAATTGTACAGTTGATACTTTAGAGAAGGTTGTTACTGACCTCGAAGTTATCAGTGAGAAATTCAATGTGGATATGTTCCTTTCTGTTTCAACATCGAAAGGCCCTATTCCTGAATCATTGAAAGACAGAGTAATGGTTGAGTTATAAGATTTACATATAAGTTTCTCAAACATTTGAATGAAAATGAAAATGAAAGCCTCGGGGCTCCGGGGCTTTTTATTATATGAATATTAATTTATATTCTATTAGATTATTTGGACGTAAAGGTAAAGTTATGGCACCAAATGCAAGAACAAACAAAGTTGTAAAATACAAGAAACCCATTAATTTTAACATAGGTATGCTGATTTTTATTGTTATGGCAATCTATGTTCTTATTTGCGTGATTCTTTATATGCGTTCTAACCCGGTTGTCGGTTACGAAGTTAAAATGGGTTCCTTGTCCGTAAATAATGTATATAACGGTATCGTAATACGTGATGAAGAAGTTGTTACAACTCAGGATGCCGGCTATGTAAATTATTATGCCAGAGAGTCTGAGAAGGTGGCCTGCGGTGACTTGGTTTATACCGTGGACGGAAACGGAAAACTTACTGAAATGCTTCAATCCGATACATTGGGCGAGAATACCTTGTCTGATGCTGATTTGAATCAGTTAAAAGGCGATATCGTTAATTTTGTAAAAGATTTTGAACCTTCTAATTTCTCAGATGTGTACAGTTTCAAATATGAATTGCAGGGAACTTCCTTGAAACTCGCGAATTTGAATATTTTAAACAGTATTGATGAACTGCAGAATGGTACGGTTGCTTATGGTGTAAAGCTATGTAATGCGCCCAAAAGCGGTTATATTGTTTACCATACAGACGGATATGAAGATTTGCAACCACAGGAAGTGACGGGTGAAACCTTTGAAAAGAAGGATTATGAGAAAACGCAATTAATCAACAATGAGCTCGTAGCACCCGGAGATGCGGTTTATAAGTTTGTTACTTCTGAGAATTGGTCCATTGTAATTCCGGTAACAGAAGAACGTGCGAAGGAATTACAGGAAGCGGAATACGTACAGGTGAAATTTTTAAAGACGCAGGATGTATCCTGGGCGTCAACAGAGATTTTTACCAGTGGTAAAGACTACTTTTGTATTTTGAATTTGAATAATTCCGTGGTTAATTTCTGTACGGAACGCTTTGTGGATATTGAGTTAATTACAGAAGAAGAGCAGGGGTTAAAGATTCCGAATTCTGCCATTGCTGAGCAGGAATTCTTCTTGATTCCCAAGGATTTTATGAGTAAGGAAGCCGGAAATGACGGTACATATATCTTTGTGCGAGAAGCCTATAAAGAAGATGGTACGTTATCGGCAGAAGAGATTGAGCTTACCGTATATAATGAAACGGAAACGGATTATTACGTAAGTGATGAAAGTCTTCGTATCGGTGATTACTTGATTAGCCAGGATTCCGGTGAGAAGTATGCCGTTAGTAAGAAAGCTACTTTGATTGGCGTGTATAATATGAATAAAGGATACGCTGATTTTAGGCAGATTATTATTTTATACCAGAACGATGAATATGCGATTGTGAAATCCAATACCGAATACGGTTTGAATGCATATGACTATATTGTTTTGGATGCAAGCAGCGTAACAGATGATGCGCTGTTATATGAGTAAAATGTATTGAAAGGCAGGTGCTGAAGGTGAGTCAGTCTATTTTAAAAGAAAATTATGCAAATGTTTTAAAAAATGTTCATAATGCATGCGAAAGAGCTGGACGTAAGACGGATGACGTGACTTTAATTGCCGTAAGTAAGACAAAGCCTGTTGAAATGCTTCAGGAAATCTATGATTGCGGTTGCAGGGATTTTGGTGAAAATAAAGTTCAGGAGATAATGGACAAGTATGACAAGCTTCCGAACGATATCCGCTGGCATATGATTGGGCATTTACAGACCAACAAGGTGAAATACATTGTTGATAAGGTCTATATGATTCACAGTGTTGATTCCATTAAGCTTGCGAAAGAGATTAGTAAAGAGGCTGTAAAGAAGAATGTTACCGTTAAAGTGCTTTTAGAAGTGAATGTTGCCGAGGAAGAGACAAAGTTTGGTTTATTGACCGAGGAAGTACCGGATTTTTATAAAGAGGTAATTGACTTGCCTGGTCTAAAAGTGTGTGGATTGATGACAATTGCACCATATGTAGAGAATTCCGAAGAAAATCGTCAACATTTTGTAAATTTAAAGCAATTAATGGTTGACATAGAAAGCGAAAAAACTGATAATATAAGTGTCGGTGAATTGTCTATGGGTATGACCGGTGATTATGAGGTTGCTATTGAAGAAGGAGCGACTTATGTAAGAGTCGGAACCGGCATTTTCGGAGAACGAAATTATAATATTTAGTGAGTTTATGTAGTGAAGGAGAATGGACAGACATGGGTGTAATGGATAAGTTTTTAAATGCGATGCAGTTAAATGATGGTACATATGATGAAGAAGATGGTTACTATGATGAAGGTGTTGCAGAAGAGGAAGTTGTTGTAAAACAGGAAGATGAATACGTTGAAGAGAAACCGAAGAAGTCTTTATCTAAAGTTACACCGATGAAGCAGAATAGAAGAAACAATAATTCTAACGGAGGCGGTATGAAAGTTTGTGTTATTAAACCTACATCAATTGAAGAATGCAGAGAAATTACAGATACTTTATTAGGCAATCGTACAGTTGTATTGAATTTGGAAGGTTTGGATGTTGATATTGCCCAGAGAATTATTGATTTTACTTCAGGTTCCTGCTATGCAATGTCAGGTAATATGCAGAAGATTTCTCATTATATCTTCATTATTACACCGAAGTCAGTTGATATTTCAGGTGATTTTCAGGAAATTCTCAGTGGCTCCATTGACGTGCCTGATATTCAGTAATTTATTTAATATGGCTAATGAACTTCCCGCCTGCGGACGGGAAGTTTTTCGTTTGAATATATGTAAGATTTATTCATACAAATATTCATAAAAGAGTGTTATTTATAAAAAACACTCCAAAAAATAAAAAAGTTTAATGTCAAAAGGAAGAAAACTATGTACGAAACAATTTACGTTGAAAAAAATAAGAGCAATCGATTTGGTGTATATTTTTATAAGGATGCAACACAGTGGAATGTTTTTAAAGATATATTCGGAATGAATGAACAGAAGTTAGCTGTTATCTGCAGTGGAAATATCAAAAACGATGCCTGGGAGGCATTTGCAGATGCTTTTGCTAAAGAGAATATATTTTGCCTTTCAGAGAAAAATGGTGATACTATTAATGATTTTATCGTAAAGAAGAGCGAGGAGAGTTTTACCTTTGTTGTATTGAGCGATATTTCTGTAATGAATGCATTGTATGAGAATATAACAAGTGATGTATGTAAAGGTTCTTTTATTTGTGTGCCGGTGACACCGGAAGCGTTGTTTCAGGATATAAGTGTCAGACCATTGGTAGATGATAATGGTGAAACAATTCGTAAAGAATGGTATCCTAAGGCTGTTTATGTGGATGTGTCTGTTTTGTCGAAAACATCGCCTTTGGAATTTCAAAATGCTATGGCGTCGGCTTTTAAGCTTTCAATCTCGCATAAAGCTTCGATGTTTGAATGGATGATTTCGAATATGTATGAGTTAACTGATTGCGAGGAAGAGGCAATTTGTGAGCTTTTAGAACGCGGATTTAATGTAATGAAGGAGCGTATCGAAAAAGATACTGCGAAAGAAAGAGCGTTATCAGCCTATGGTAAAGATTTTTATGATTTAATGAAAATGGCTGATTCAGAATTATCATTTGCTGATTGTATGTCGCTGGCATTGGTTTGTCAGACCTATCTTTCATGGAAGAAAGATTTCATTTCGATGGAAGAGTATTATGAAATACGTGATATGTTTGTATTTTTTGGCCTTTCCATTACGGAAACATTTGCAACAGCAGATGAATTAATGGACATTTTGATAAACAGTGATGCTGATATTGTAAAAAAAGAAAACTGTATTTATATCCGTAAATTAGGAAAAACGGTTGTAGATGCATCACCTTCTAAAGAATTGATAAAAGAAGCTTTGGAGCAAATTTATTATAACGAAGAAGCGATTGATTAGAAATTGAGGTTTGGATGGAAACATTAAGATTTCAAGTTCCCATGGAAATGGAAGGGGAACGTTTGGATGTCTGCATCAACGAATGGATTGATACGGTATCCAGAAGTTATCTTCAAAAGTTAATAAAAGAGGGAAATGTAACCGTAAATGGAAAGTCTGTTAAGCCAAGTTTATCTTTGAAAACAGATGACGAGGTTATTGTATGCCTTCCTGAGGCCGTAGAACCCGAAATAAAGGCCGAAGACATCCCTTTGGACATTTTGTACGAAGACAAGGATGTTTTGGTCGTAAACAAGCCAAAGGGAATGGTTGTACATCCTGCAGCCGGGCATTATGAAGGTACTTTGGTGAATGCCTTAATGTACCATTGCAAAGGCGATTTATCCGGCATTAACGGCGTGATGCGTCCGGGCATTGTGCATCGAATTGATCGTGATACTACAGGTTCATTAATTGTATGCAAAAACGATTTTGCGCATCAATCCATTGCTGCACAGCTAAAAGAGCATTCCATTAAAAGGGTATATAAGGCCATCATTACAGGAAATTTTCCGGATGAAGAAGGGACTGTTAATGCACCAATCGGTCGTCATCCCACGGAACGTAAAAAAATGGCAATTAATCCAAATGGAAGAGAGGCCATAACACATTATAAGATTTTAGAACCGTTAAAAGGTTATGCTTATGCGCAATTTCAATTAGAAACCGGAAGAACGCATCAAATACGTGTCCATATGGCCAGTAAAGGACATCCTTTGTTAGGCGATACTGTATACGGAAGCAGTAAAGATCCATATCATACCAATGGTCAGGTTTTGCATGCACAGACTTTAGGATTCATACATCCAAGAAGCGGTGAGTATATTGAAGTAAATGCACCTTTGCCACAGTATTTTGAAGAATTATTGGTGAAATTAAGATAATAATAAGTCAATTGAATACTGATAAAAGATTGATAAAATACTTATGATTTATATTGTGAAAATTTTATAATATTTGGGGACAAAATACAAAATATAAGTCGATAAATGTAATATTTTATGATATAATTTAAGTGGGTTTTATAATGTATTGAAGTGAATCATAATGAATGGAGGGGCATTTGTATGAACAGTAACACAATAATTA
>JAGAQZ010000139.1 GCA_017622505.1 Lachnospiraceae bacterium | reverse complement strand
CGTAATGCTGGGACTTTTGGTAATGCAGGAAGGTAAAATCACTGCTGACGGCCAGGATATCTTTGATGGCGAAAATTACCGTAAGTGGTTGAAGAATGTGGGCTACATTCCCCAGACTATTTTTATGATTGATGATACAATCCGTAAAAACGTAGCTTTCGGTATCCCTGAAAACGAGATTAGCGAGGAACGTATTTGGGAAGTATTAAAAGAAGCGCAACTTGATGAGTTTGTAAAATCACTGCCGGAAGGTTTGGATACCGGTATTGGTGAGCGCGGAATTCGTTTGTCGGGCGGTCAGAGACAGCGTATCGGTATTGCCAGAGCCCTTTATGAGGACCCTGAAGTGTTGGTATTGGATGAAGCAACTTCTGCTTTGGACAACGATACCGAGAAGGCGATTATGGATTCTATTAATCGTTTGCATGGAAATAAAACGTTGATTATTATTGCCCATCGTTTACAGACGATAGAAAAGTGTGATGCGGTATATCGCATCGGCGATGGTAAGGCGGTTCGCGAACGTTAGGCGGATGCGAAATATGATTTAAAGGCAGTCATCGGATGAGGAGACTGAAATGAAATTAAGCATTATAGTGCCCGTATATAATATGGTGGCAGACGGAAAGTTGGAATTCTGTATGGAATCCCTCCTTGCACAGACAATTGAAGATTATGAAATTATTGCGGTGGATGATAAATCCACGGACAATTCTTTGGAAGTCCTTAGAAGATACGAAGCACAGCATCCTAATAAGGTAAAAGTGATTGCTTCACCGAACAACCGAAGACAGGGTGGTGCCAAAAATTTGGGGCTTCGCGCAGCAACCGGAGAATGGCTGGGATTTGTGGATAGTGACGATTGGATTTCACACGATTATTTCGAAAAGTTACTTGCCAGAGCAGAGGAAACCGGTGCAGATATTGTAGGTTGCTATTACTCCGTCAAATATGAACATAATTATGAAGTGGGACAGGAAATTCCAAGCGAGTTAAAAGAATTGGAAGGTCCAATGGATGACGCCAAATATGCCAAGGCGATTTTGACTCCGGGCAGTATGGTGACCAAGATATATAAGCGTTCCATCTTTTATGATAACGGTATTTGGTTTCCGGAATATATCTTTTATGAGGACAATTGTGCCGGCGTATTGACAATGTTGTATTGTAAGCATTTTGCTTATGTGGACGAGCCGTTGTATTATTACTATCAGCACAGTGTTTCTACGGTACATCATGTCAGCGTGGAGAAATGCAATAATCGTCTGCAGGCAATGGAGATGTTGTTAGCGGAATGTTATAAAAGAGGTTTTCTGGAAGAATATCCGGAAGAAATTGAGTATCGTTTTACGGAAATGTTTTATGTGAATACACTTTTTTCTTATATGATTAATATGCCGTTTTTTAAGAAGCGAATTTTTTATCTGCGCTTGTTAAAAGAAGGAATTATGGCATATTTTCCGGAGTATGCGACCAATCCGTACTTTGAAGAAAAACAGGATGATGAGGTTAAGAAATTAACCGCAATGCATTGTAAGTCGCCGTTTAAATTTTTCTGGTATTATACGGCGCTTACTACTTATCGTAAAATCCGTAAGAAAATAAAAGGCTATTGATAAATTCAATGAACAGTTAATAAAAACGACTGAAAGAAAGGTAATGAGGATCATGGAAAAATGTTCTCTTGTGGTTCCCTGCTATAATGAAGAAGAGGCGTTACCACTCTTTTATGAGGAAACTGAAAAAGTAATTCAGACAATGCCGTATTTAGAATTCGAATATGTATTTGTAAATGATGGAAGTTCTGATAAAACGGCGCAGGTAATGAAGGATTTGGCCGAAAAAGATGAGAAGGTGCATTACGTGCTTTTTTCCAGAAACTTCGGAAAAGAAGCTGCTATGTACGCAGGTATGAAAGAAGCAACCGGTGATTATGTGGTTATTATGGATGCTGATTTACAGGACCCGCCTGAATTGTTGCCGGATATGTATAAAGCGGTAACGGAAGAAGGTTTTGACTGTGCGGCTACCAGACGCGTGGACCGTAAGGGAGAGCCGGTAATCCGATCATTTTTTGCAAGAATGTTTTATCGCATTATGAATAAAATGGCAAAGATTGATATGGTGGATGGTGCCAGGGATTATCGTTTTATGAAGCGTGTTATGGTAGATGCGATTCTTTCTATGGAAGAGTATAACCGTTTTTCCAAAGGTATTTTTGGCTGGGTTGGGTTTGATACCAAGTGGATTCCTTTCGAAAACCGCCAACGTGTGGCAGGGAAAACCAAGTGGAATTTCTTTTCACTTTTTAAGTATTCATTGGAAGGTATGGTAGCATTCTCAACTGCGCCTCTTGTATGGGCGTCCATTATCGGATTATTATTCTGCTTTATTGCTTTTGTGGCAGTATGTGTTTTGGTAGTGCGGGCGGTTGTATTCGGTGATCCGGTTGCGGGCTGGCCATCGCTTGCGTGTATGATTACGTTCTTTGCAGGCCTTCAACTGTTCTGTAGCGGAATTATTGGTATGTATATGGCTAAGTCATATCTTGAACTTAAGGGTAGACCGATTTACATTGTAAAAGAGAAGAAATAAACGTAGGGGAATCGAACCCCTAATAGGAGAAAATAATGAATGCAGTAGCAATTATTACCGCAAGAGGCGGAAGTAAAAGAATCCCCCGTAAAAATGTAAAAGAATTCTTGGGAAAACCGATTCTTTTATATTCTATTGAAGCAGCGTTAAACAGCGGTATTTTTGAGGAAGTAATGGTCTCTACCGAGGATGAAGAAATTGCGGAATTGGCGAGGAAGGCAGGCGCTGTAGTTCCTTTTATGCGCGGTGATGAAAATGCCAACGATTTCGCCACTACCACGGATGTTTTGTTGGAAGTGATAGGAGAGTATGAGAAACGCGGTAAGTACTTTGAATTTGGCTGCTGTATTTATCCTACAGCACCATTTGTAACTGCTGTAAAATTAAAAGAAGGTATGGAGAAACTTGCGGCTTCTGACGCAGATACGTTAATGCCTGTGGTACCGTTCTCCTTTCCGCCGCAACGTGGATTGGTGATACGAGAAGAGAAGTTACAGTTCGTCCAGCCTGAGCATGCATTGACCCGCTCTCAGGATTTGGAACACTGGTATCATGATGTGGGACAGTTTTACTGCTTCCGCACGGAGAATTTCAAGAAAAATAAAATTCTGACGATGGGCAACGTTCTTCCCTATGTGGTTTCTGAATTGGAAGTACAAGATATTGACACGATTTCGGACTGGAAAATCGCAGAAATGAAATATGAGGCTATGGTGGAGAAAAAATAGATGGATGCTTTGTTTGGCAGACTGTGGACTACAGTAAAGAAAAAAGAATATGCGGTTCCGTTTATGTCAGCAGTGATTGTGGGCTTATTGACACATATGTTTTTATTTACCAATAAGCTTCCCAATGCGGATGCAATGACAAGCTTTTATTTTGATCAGAATATGGTGACTTCCGGCAGATGGTTTTTGACCGTGGTATGCGGAATATCATCATATTATGATTTGAATTGGGTCATCGGTATTCTGTCTGTTCTGTATTTGGCGATTGCAGCAGTTTTTATTTCTGAATTTTTTGAAGTGAAAACTCTTTCGGCGAGAGGAAGTATCGGGGCACTTTTGGTTACATTTCCTGCGTTGACGGCTACTTTTGCGTATTTATATACGGCGGATGGTTATATGCTGGCGTTCCTTCTGGCTGTGCTGGCGGCATATTTTACCAAGAAATATAAATGGGGATTTATTGGTGGTGCAGTCTGTCTTGCCTGCAGTATCGGTTCCTATCAGGCTTATTTGGCAGTGACTGTGCTATTGTGTCTATTTTCTTTGATAGGTATGTGTTTGGAGAATAAGTCGTTCAAGGAATTATGGAGCATAGCCTGGAGATACCTTGTAATGGGTATCGGCGGAGGTTTGCTGTATTATGTAGCATTAAAAGTATGTCTTTCGGTGCAGGGAAAAGAGCTGGATACATATCAGGGAATTAACGAAATGGGGAAGATTTCATTTCAGACTTTACCGGGAATGATTTATGATGCATATTATGATTTTGTAGCCTTTGCATTAAAAGGGAATATCTTCATAAACAATGGATTTTCTCTGGTTTGTGTGGTATTATTAACAGTGGTGGTCTGTGCGACTGCCTTATTTTGCTATCTAAAATCAAAAGCTTTTAAGAGGTGGTATCAGACACTTCTTCTTTTGGTGTTTACGGCAATGATTCCTTTGGGAACCAATATTATCTTTTTTATGTCATCGGACGTGAATTTTCATTTGTTGATGCGTATGCAATGGGTATTGTTTCCGATTTGCGCGGTAGTGCTTAGTGAAGCGTGGCCGGTAAAAGCAGGTGGAGGCGATTCAACCAATAAAGAACGAAAGAAAGTTTCATTGGCGCTTGTAGTTGCTTGTATCGGTGTTTTGGCTTCGGCAGGCCTGTCTTATCAGTTTGCATTGATGGATAACATTGCATATTTTAACATGAATGAAAGATATGAAAAGACGTATGCGTATTGCTTGCGCTTGGTAGACCGTATGGAGCAGACGGAAGGATATGTACATGGAATGCCGGTGGCGATGATTGGTGTTGTGGATGAGTCTAAGTATCCGATGACGGATATTACAGGCGATGTGACTTCGCGTATTTCGGGAAGTACAGGAGATATATTGATTTATAAGGGTGAGCAGTATGCGGCATTTATGAAGCATTATATGAATGTAACAATCAATCCTGTGGTGGGCGATCAGATTATAGAAATTTACAATTCGCCGGAATATCGGGAAATGGATAGTTTCCCGGCGGAGAATTCAATGAAGGTAGTGGATGGCGTTCTGTATATTAAAACAGAACCGAAAGAATAAGTGAGGACAAGCAGATGAGTTTATTGTCGGTGATTATTCCTTCTTACAATGAGGAGGCAAATATTGAAAGAACAGCCGAAACAATCGGTAGGGTTCTGTCGGAAGCGCAAATTGAATACGAATTGTTGTTTGTCAGCGACGGTTCCAAGGATAAAACCTATGAACTTGTGTGTGATTTAGCGCAGAAGGATGCACGAGTTAAGGGATTACAGTTCAGTCGCAACTTTGGTAAGGAAGCCACCATTTTTGCAGGAATGGAATACATCAAAGGCGATTGTTGTGCGGTAATTGATTGTGATTTGCAGCATCCGCCTGAGACTTTGGTAGAAATGTATCACTTGTGGGAAGAAGGATACGATGTTATCGAGGGGATTAAGTCTAACCGCGGCAAAGAAGGTATTATCCACAAAATGTTTGTAGGCATTTTCTACGGCATTATGAGCAGTCTTATGAAAATGGATATGAATGCCACATCTGATTTTAAGTTGATGGATAAAAAAGTGGTGGACGTACTTTTATCCTTGCCTGAGAAGAATACTTTCTTCCGTGCATTGACTTTTTGGACAGGCTTTAAGTCCACAACGGTTACTTTTGATGTGCAGGAGCGTGTGGCCGGAAAGAGCAAATGGTCTTTTATGAGCCTTGTAAAATATGCGATTTCTAATACTACATCGTTTACGACGGCACCGTTGCAGTTTGTGACTTTTATGGGCGTGCTGATGATTATTTTTTCGGTGGTTTTGGGTGTTCAGACGCTGGTAAGATATTTTATGGGTACGGCGGTAGAAGGCTTTACCACAGTCATTTTACTGCTTTTGGTGATTGGCGGTTGTATTATGATTAGCCTTGGAATTATCGGTCATTACCTTTCTCGCATCTATGAGGAAGTAAAGGGGCGACCGAAATATATTGTTCGCGATAAAACAGAGAATCTTTGATAAAAGGAGAGAAGGATGGCAGGCACAGGCGTAAAATCCAGACAATCGAATATGGAGCTTTTACGTGTGGTTGCAATGTTGATGATTATTACATTGCACTATCTGGATAAAGGAAATGTATTGCCTGAGTTTGCGGAAATGAGCAAGGCGAATCATTATATTGCCTGGTTGCTGGAATCCTTTTGTTATGTAGCGGTAAATATTTATGTGCTGATTAGCGGATATTTTTTGACCACATCTAAATTTACGCTTAAGAAGTTGGTAGTGCTTTGGGGACAGATTTTGTTTTATTCTTGGGTGATTGGAGGTATCTTCCTTTTGTCAGGAATGGCAGGAGAAGGTGCTACAAGCCTGTATGAGTTAATATTTGTAGCTTTGCCTGTAACAGCAGGACATTATTGGTTTGCTACCATTTATGTATTGTTGTTTGCAGTTTCGCCGTTTTTGAATGCTGCAATTGAGAAGATGAGTAAACAGCAACATAGAGTTTGTATCGTTGTACTGGTAACCATTTTTTCACTGTGGAATACCATACTTCCTATGACCATTCCTTTAGCGGATGGCGAGGGTATGGATATCGCATGGTTTGTGTGCCTGTACGTGATTGCAGCATATTTGCGCAAGTATCCGGAAGATAGGAAGCGTAAAGGATATCTTTATGTGTTAGGTTATGTACTGTGTAGTGTCCTTGTGTTTGGCGCAGGGCTGGCATTGTTGTGGGTGAACACTGTTACCGGGAAGTTAGGCGGATATGCAACAAACTGGTATGCATACAATAGTCTGCCTGTGCTTTTAGGAAGCGTGTGTTTGTTCGTTGCTTTTACTAAAATGGAAATCAAAGGTGGCGGTGTAAGCAAAGTAATAAACACTCTCGCAGGAGCAACATTCGGTGTTTATCTGATTCATGAACACAGATATTTACGCTATTTATGGCAACAGTGGCTGGGCGTAGAGCAGAATGCTACACAGCCTTGGATGATTCTGCATTTAATCGGAAGCGTTTTACTTGTTTTTGTAGTATGTGCGATTGTGGAACTGATTCGCAAATGGTTATTTTCATTGGTGACGGAACGTAAATGGTTTTGTAAAATTTTTGAGCGTTTTGCGAAAATAGAAAGCAAAATGAACGGAGATGCATAATGAATGCAATAAAAAAGACAGAAGAATGGATACAATCGCATAAGAAGCTACTTACTTGGATTTGTGCAATCATTCTCGCTTTATTGCCTTTTTTACACGTAAACAGTGGTGTTGAGTTTACGGATACCGGTTACAGTTTGGGAAATTATCAGCATTTTGCCCAAGCGGAAGGGACTTGGGCATTGGCAACATTTCTTTCTAACGTTACAGGATGGCTTTTGACGATGCTTCCGTTTGGGAACACTATGCTTGGAATGCAGGTATATTGCAACGCCATATTAAGCTTTTTGTTGATATTATCTTTTATAAAATTACAGGAATACTTTCCGGCGCGGTATGTATTTATCGGCGAAATTCTTGCATGGGCCTTATGTTGGTGCCCCCGGGTGATTTTATACAATTATTTGACGTACCTTTTTTTGACATTAGGGTGTATTTTCCTGTTAAAAGCGGTAAAAAGTCAGAAGAAAAAGTATTTCTTCATTGCAGGTATAATATTGGGTATTAATCTTTTCGTGAGATTCTCCAATCTTACACATGTGGCATTGATTGTGGTTGTGATTTATGATGCCATTCTTCGAAAGAAGAAAGTGAGGAGTGCATTGCAAAGTGTAGGTCTATGTATCGGCGGATATCTTACCGCAGTATTGGCTGTGCTTGGCGGAATTGCGGTTTTCTACGGTGGAAGCGAATATTTTACAATGATTCAAAGTCTGTTTGCGATGAAAGATACGGAGAGTACTTACTCGTTGGCAAGCATGATTATAGAGCCTTTGCGGGCATATTGGGACCAGTTGAAGTGGTTGTGGGTATTCCTGGTTGCGATTGCTATCGGAACTTTGATTTATAAGTTTTGTAAGAAGCCGGTTATAAAATATATGTTTAGTACAGCCTTTTTGGCAGGCCTTCTTGCGATAGTGTTGTATTATTATAAAATTGCTGTTTTTTGGCGAAACTATAATGATTACCATTGTTTTCGTTTTTGGGCGGTAGGCTTTATTGTATTTGGTCTTGGATTGGCAGCGTATATTATTTTTTCGAGAAAGACACGACAGATAGAGAAGTTGTTGGCGTCTATGGTGATTGTGATTATTGCAATTACTCCACTGGGTAGTAACAATGCGTTGTACCCGGTATATAATAATTTGTTTATTGTGGCGCCTTTTATTTTTGCCGAAGGTATGAAATATATCGGCAGTAACAAAGCGGAAAGTATGTGGCCTGCAAAACTCGGATTGGCTGTAATGTGTTTCTTTTTGATGTTACAGAGCCTTTTATTTGGCTGGACATTTACGTTTCGTGATGCCGGTTTTACGACCGGGATTAATACAACCATCACCCAAAACCGTGTGTTAAAAGGTATGCGCACAACATCGGAACGAGCAAGGCAGATAGAAGAGTTATCGGCCTATGTGTATGAGAATGACTTATGTGGCAGAGAAGTGCTTTTATACGGCGAAATACCTTTTGTTGTTTATGCGTTGGAAATGCCGAGTGCACTAAGCAGTAGCTGGGCGGATTTGGATACGGTTTTGAATCGCGGGGAAATGCAGGCAGAAATGGAAGCATTGGAGAGTGAGCCTGTCATTATTATAGCAGCAGACCGATATGAAGATCTCTTAAACAATCCGGATACGGATAATGAGAAAGCGTTGTTGATTTCGGAATATCTTCAAACATATGATTACGAAGAGACCTTCCGAAATGATAAATTTGTAGTATATCTTCCGTAATTTAAAGGAAGTGAAAATAAAAGGAGCGAAATATGATTCGTTTTAATGTACCCCCATATACGGGAAAAGAATTGGACTATATTAAGGTTGCGGTAGAAAACCAAAAAATTTGTGGTGACGGCGAATTTACCAAGAAATGTAATGAGTGGATTGAGCATAAAACAGGGACTGAGAAGGCCTTACTTACTACTTCTTGTACCCATGCAACAGAGCTTGCTGCGATTCTTGCTGATATCAAACCCGGTGATGAGGTGATTATGCCGGCCTATACCTTCGTATCCACAGCGGATGCCTTTGTATTGCGTGGTGCAACTGCGGTATTTGTGGATATTCGTCCTGACACTATGAATATGGACGCTGATTTGATTGAGGCGGCAATTACTGATAAAACTAAGGCCATTGTGCCGGTTCATTACGCCGGTGTATCCTGTGATATGGATAAAATTATGGAAATTGCGAAGAAGTATAATCTTGTGGTAATAGAGGATGCTGCGCAGGGCATTATGTCTACATACAAGGGAAAAGCCTTGGGAACCATTGGTGATTTCGGTTGCTTCAGTTTCCATGAAACCAAGAATTTCTCGATGGGTGAAGGTGGTGCGCTTTTAATTCGCGATGAGAAGGATATCGAAAATGCAGAGATTATCCGTGAAAAAGGTACCAATCGAGCAAAGTTTTTCCGTGGTCAGATTGATAAGTATACCTGGGTTGAAAAAGGTTCATCATATTTGCCCAGTGAAATGAATGCGGCGTATCTGTATGCGCAGTTGGAACTTGCGGAAGAAATTACGGCAGATCGTATGGCAACATGGGAACGCTATAATGATGCATTCAAGGAGTTGGCAGATGCGGGTAAGGTAGAGTTGCCGTATATTCCGGAAGATTGTACCCATAATGCACATATGTTTTATTTAAAGTGTAAGGATTTGGAAGAAAGAACTGCCTTGATCAGCTACTTAAAAGAAAATGATATTCTTGCTGTATTTCACTACGTTCCGTTGCATACTGCACCGGCAGGTTTAAAGTACGGCCGATTCCACGGTGAGGACAAATATACAACCAAGGAAAGTGAACGACTTGTCAGACTACCATTATATTACGGTTTGGAGCCGGAAAAGGCGGATTATATTATTGAAAAAGTGAAAGAGTTTTATAGCAGGTATTAATCTAAGCGTTTGTGAAAGGGATAAATGTGAATGAAAATATATTTAAAAAAATATTGGTATGATATCATCTTCGCGTTAATTCTTATCGGCGGCTTTGCATGTGTTGTTACTACTAAATTTGGTTATATTTACAGTACAAATGATGATGTAATGATAAAAAATATATTGTGTGGTAATTTTTCCGGTGTCACAGAGTCACATACTATAAATATAATGTATTTATCGGGAATAATAGGTAAATTTTTGTATGATACTTTTCCAAGCGTATCTTGGTATGATTTATTTATGGTATTTTTTCACTATGTGTCTTGGTATTTGATTGTTGTACGTTCGGGGCAATTAGTGGAAAGTAAAAAAAATAAAACTATTGTAATGTTATGTCTTTTTGTATTATTAACAGTAGTTGATTTTAAATATTTATTATTACATCAGTACACGATTCTTACTTCACAGTTGGCATGTGTATCATATTTTTGGTTGCTGACTTCCGTGGGTAAAGCCGGGAAAGAGTATTGGATAGATAGAATCATTGCACTATTAACCTTTTTTGTGGCGATGAATCTTAGGCGAGAGGCATTTTTGCTATCCCTGCCGATAGGTGGGCTTGTTGTATTGTATGAGATATGGAAAAACAAGGGTCAAAAAAATAATAAACAAGAAATTAAAAAAATATTGGGATATGTGATTGCTTGTTGTACGCTAATTGCTGTAGTTTATGGGATTGAAGGTGTTGCCTATCATAGTGAAGAGTGGAATGCATTTCAAGATTCTCATAGCGCAAGAATACAGATTTATGATTATACCGGTGTACCTTCTTATGAAGTTTATGAAGAAGAGTATGAAACAATGGCAATTGATTATGGTGATTGGGTAGCGATTGATGTTTATAACTGTGAATTCGCTAAAGGTTTCAATGTTACGCAAATGGAGACTATTGCCGCGTTATCGAAAGAATCATGGTGTGAAGCAAACAGTATCCTTAATTTATTAAAGCAAAGTGTATATTCATATTGTATACTTATGTTTGAAAATGATGTTCAACCAGTTGGTTTTTTGTTGGGAATTTTATATATTATCACTTTTATTATAGTTGCTAAGAAAAATGATAAAAAAGGACTTGTGATATGTGTTGCACTTTTACTATTTAATATAGCTGTATCGATTTATTTAATAGCACGTGCGCGTTTTTTGGAAAGAGTTTCATACGGATTATATTTTAGTCAATTGATGTTTTTGCTTGCATATATTTCTCAATATGTAAAGGAAGTATTGGTAATTGTTAAAAATAATAAAATGTGGGGTAAGGTTGCTGTTTTTGCATTTATAGGAATGATGGGTGTAGCATTCTTGTATTCATGGCAGAATATTCAAAAAGAGCGTGTGCAGATGATTTGTAATGCGGAAGATTGGAAGTACGTAAATGAGTATTTTGCAGGTGAACCGGGAAATCGATATTGTATAGATACCAAATCTTTTGTTTTTTCAACTGAAAAAATGTTTTCTGAAAAAATAGAGAGTGATAATATGATTCGTCTGGGTGGTTGGATTTTGAATAGTCCTTTGCAGAGTACAAGAATGGAAAATCAAGGCGTATCAAATTTGATAGAGCAAATGGTGGTGGAAGACAATTATTATATTGTGCAAGATAGTGCCAAAGATACTAATTGGATTAATGAAGTCTGGAATGAGAGTGAATATGATGTAGAAGTGGTGTTTGTTGATCGTATTGTAACTCCCAGTGGCAGAACGTTTGATGTAATACAGCTACAATGATTTTGCGTGTAAAGGAGAAAAAATGTGCAAAAAGTAATTGAAAATGACAATATTTTTCTCCGGAAAATGGAGTATTCCGATACGGACAATATTGTAAAATGGAGAAATTCCGATTTTGTAAGAGAACACTTTATATATCAGGCGCTTTTTACGAGAGAGTCTCATGAAAATTGGATAAAAAACATGGTTGAAACCGGAAAGGTGGACCAGTTAATCATCTGTTTGAAAGCAGATAATGCGCCGGAAGGCATCCCGGTAGGAAGTGTGTATATACGTGATATTGATCGAAATCACAATAAGGCTGAGTATGGTATTTTTATCGGTGAAGAAAGTGCCAGAGGTCGTGGAGTTGGAAGTCAGACAGCACAGCTAATGATTCAATATTGCTTTGCGCAATTAAAACTTCATCGATTGTTTTTACGAGTGTTTGCGGACAATGAACAGGCGATTCGAAGTTACGAGAAGGCCGGCTTTGTCAAAGAGGCATATTTAAAAGATGATGTAAAAATACAAGATAAATACCGAGATATTGTACTTATGGGTATTATAAATCCGGAGGATTAAAAATGAGTTTGGTAAGTTTTGTAATTCCCTGTTACCGTTCAGAGAATACACTCCCGGCAGTAATTGAGGAAATTAACAGCACAATGGAAACTATGGCAGAGTATAGCCATGAAATTGTTTTGGTCAATGATTCGTCACCGGACGGAACCATTAACACAATTCGCAAATTGTGCGGAAAACATGCGAATATTACAGGAATTGACCTTGCTAAGAATTTTGGTCAGCATGCAGCGTTGATGGCCGGTATGCGCCAAGCAAAAGGCGATATTGTGGTATGCCTGGATGATGACGGACAAACACCGGCAGACGAAGTGGGAAAACTTTTGGATAAGCTGAACGAAGGCTTTGATGTGGTTTATGCAAGCTATGGCAAGAAGAAACATAGTTTGTTCCGAAACTTTGGAAGCAAGGTGAACGAATTAATGACCAGAGTAATGTTGGGAAAACCTAAGGAATTATATATTTCCAGCTATTTTGCAGCAAAGCGTTTTGTGGTAGAAGATATGCTTCGATACGAGCATTCATACGCATATGTAATCGGCTTGGTTTTACGTGCAACGAAGAATATTGCTAATGTAGAAGTAAAGCATCGTTCCAGAGCAGAAGGTACTTCCGGCTATACATTGAAGAAACTTCTTGGACTTTGGTTTAACGGTTTTACCGCATTTTCGATTAAACCTTTGCGCATTGCAACTGTAATTGGTGTAATGTGCGCCGGCGGAGGATTTTTATACGGAATATACACAATTGTAAAAAGGTTGTTGTTGCCGGATATTCAGGCGGGATTTTCAGCTTTGATGTCAATGCTGGTATTTATGGGCGGTATGATTATGCTAATGTTGGGAATGATCGGCGAATATATCGGAAGAATTTATATTAGTATGAATAATTCGCCACAATATGTTATTCGTGAAATTATCAAAGAAGAGTTAGCGGAAAAAGAGTAAATGAGTAATAGTGAAACTAAGAAACAACTGAATAAGGCAGATTGGATTGGGATTATTCTTTGGTGTCTGTTCTTGCTGGCTTACGGAATAGGTTGTACCTATTTGTATTACCATCAAACACAGTTTGTGGAGGGTGGTAGTTTTGAATCAGACTTGGCGGCACATATCCGTATGGCTTTGGATGGATGGGGATATAGTGTAACGGCCATTGTATATAGGACTTTATTTATGCTTCCGTTATCGGAGCTTTGGATTGCATTGTTTTTAGCTGTCTTTACCATCGGAGCAATTGTGCTTACAGCATATGTGTTAAAGCCATTTGTTGAGAGTGGGCTTGCAAGAATTGCAATTGCAACATTAGTAGGATTTGCAATGCCCTTTTACATTGAGGCGATTCAATCTACCAGATACATTGGTTATCAGTCGCCGTCTATATGGCATAATTCCACATACATTGTGATGAAGGTATTTGCGACGGCGGCATTGTTTCTGTGTTTTCATATTGCAAGAACGTACCATAAGAAATTAGATTGGAAAAAGTGTGTATTGTTTGCGGTCCTGTTGGCTGTAACTACAGCAACCAAAACAAGTTTTGTTGCGGTTTTTGGACCGGCGGCATTGATTATGTTGATTGCGGATGGTTTGACGGGAGTTCCTGTTAAGAAACTGTTATTGGTGGCAACTACGATTATTCCGACAATCTTAGTTGTACTTTTTCAGGAAGCGGTTTTGTTTGGTGAAGATACAGGTAACGGTATTGTAACCGAGTTCGGTTATACGGTATTTTTACGTGCGGAAACACCGCAGTATACGATGATTTTATCTGCATTATTTCCGGTATTGGTTTTTCTTTTTAATTTTATTCAAGTTTTTAAGGATACTTGGAAGGACATTAAGACGAAGAGTAAAGGATTGACCCACAGAGAGTTTTTGGTTTCTTGGGGAATGTGGTTTTTTGGTGCGTTGGAACTTTTGTTTTTAAAAGAGACAGGCGCACGTTTGAAGGATGCAAATTTTGCATGGGGATATAATTATTGTCTGTTTATACTTTTTGTAATCAGTTGTGTGTATCTGATTAATAACATGAAGAGTAAAACATTTTTAAAAGGCAATAAAATCGCTAAAACGATATACGCAATGGTGATGTGTGGTGTGCTTGGATATCATGTGTATTGCGGAATATATTTTTTCTTAGAATTGTTGAACGGAACAACTTATTTTATGTAGTATAACCTTTTTGAAAGGGAATTAAAGTGACGAAGAAATCTATAAAAGAATATATAATTTTTAGTTTAATAGCCATTATTACGGCGGTTTCTGTTATATCTACTGCGCAAATCGGAACCGGAAAATATTATCCAGGAGATGAGAGCAAGTTGCAGATTGTATTTTTGGGTGATAGTAATATTGCCTACGATTATGAAGGTAAGACCATACCGCATAGAGTAGCAGAACGGATTGAGTGTGATGTATATAATTGCGCTGTGGGCGGGACAACGGCGACTAAAATCAATACTTCAAATTATGTTGATAAAAGTTTTGATTTGTTATGTTTATATAATATTACTAAAATAATAGAAACTGAAGATCATCAGCCCTTGATGGATTATTTTGGTGAAGCAACTGTAAATGAGCAGTTGGCTACCGAAAAAATGCAGATGCTGGTTAATATTAAATACGAAGAGATTGATTATATCGTAATTTCTTATGGGTTAAATGATTATACTACAGGAAGTGCTATTTCCAACGAAGATAAATATGATGAAATGACATACGAAGGCGCAATGAGATGCGCTATTGAAAGACTACAAAGAATATGCCCTAATGCCACTATTGTTGTGTCTTCTATTACGTATTGTGCATTTTCTGAAAATGGCAGAATGGTAGAAGATGGATATGAGCGCAGTTGGGGTGGCGGTTATATAGATGATTACAGAGATGCGGCAAGGCGTGTTGCTTCAGAATATGAGAATGTAATATTTATGGATAATTTGGAATTGCTAGGAATTGACAAAATGAATTGTGCAGAATATATCCATGATGAGATGCATTTAAATTCGGCCGGACAAGAAAAGTATGCGGATTGTCTTGTAGAAATAATAAAAGAAAATGAGAGTGGCAAAGATGACAAATAAAGTTCTAAAGTGGTTTAGAATTAGCGGTATAGCAATTTGTGTGGGCGTTGCCTTGGTGCAATTTGTGTATGCTGTCTTATGGGCCATCAATAATGGAAATAATATACAGGATTTTTATGACACATCTATATATATTGCGAGTGCTAAAACATTTGCAAGTGACGGATGGCGATTGATAGGGTATTCAATTTATGTCCGTTTGTTTATGATTTTAGAATTCATATTTGGTAAGAATTATGTGTTGTTGATTTATATATCGCAGTTAATAATTAGTATGTTTTCTTATGCGTATGGTTGTAAGACTTTAGTAAAAATAATGTTTGAAAAGAATATAAACTTAAAATGGATGTTAATTCCGGCAGTATACATCCTTACTATTCCTGTAGTATGGCAAATGCAATTTGCAATTTTACCTGATGCGATTTGCGTGGCAAGTATTGTTTGGATGTTTTCTTTGTTAGGGGAGTGTTTGTGGAATTCTAAGGGTTTTATGTGTAAAAAAATCATTGTTGTTGGTGCTTTGTTGTTGCTTACCGGATTTATGCATAGACATTATTTTTACGCGGGCATAGCTTTGGTAGCGGTAATCTTAGTTATTTTTATTTTGCGTATGTGCAAAAAAAAGAATCGTAATAAAAAAGCTGTTCGTACTATGTTGGCTTTAATAATATGCATTTTATTCACTTCCGTTATTTCCAATGTGGGTAATTCTATGATTCCGAAAGCCGGAGAATATGTAGAATATTCTTTGTCGGTTGACTTGTGGAAACGATTTTTGTATCCGAATTTATACGAGAATTATCCATATTATGCAGATGGTATTACAAGTGTTCTTCCTGAAAATGTTGCGAAAGAGTGTGACGAGCACTACGAATATTATATGAATGATATGGGACCTATGATTGCCGATATGTTTCCGGAAAAAGCTGAAAGTGTATATTGGGAACTTACAAAAAGTGGATTTGTTTTGAATAAAGGCGCAATAATAAAGCGAACCGTAAAAGAAAGTATTGCATACGCATTTATGCCTTTGGCAATGGAAAAATATATGTACAGCAATGGCATTTCATTGTATGGATATAATTTAACCAGGATGTACGAAAAATGCCCGAAATTAACAAGTGATTATATGCATATCGGAATGAATGGATTCTTAGGAATCTCTGTGATTGGTGTGCTGATGTATATATTAGAGACAATAGTAAATAAGGAACAAAGACGAAAAAATATATTATGTTTGCTATACTGTGCAATGTCTGTTATTTGCGTGACGGCACCGCTGATGTTTTTCTCATTTGCGAAATTTGACTATAGAATTGGCATATACTCAACTGTTGTATGGGGAATGATGTCAGCAGTATATATAATTAAAAATGTCCTTAAGCAGTAGTGAAGGGTATGGAGATATTATTGTGAAGCGTATTTTAAAGATACTATTAAAATTTAGCAGCGTACTATTGGGCGGTATATTTTTGGGTGCCGTTTTGTTGGTGTTTTCATTCTGCCTGCCGGAAGAACCAATGCAAAATCATTTGCGTGAGTCTATTCCGACCTTGACAAAGTATTTAGGAACTTCTGAGATGATAGTAGGATATCAGTCATCTTTTGACGGCAGTTTTACGGACGGTCTTATGCTTCAAAATGCTGTTTATGATGAAGGCCATACATTGCTTGAAAAAGCGATGGGGATATATCGTAATGGTTGGGAGAATGATTTATGGTATCCGCGCGAAACGTTGGTTGAGTACTTAAATGGAGTTGCAACGGAAGAATACAGTTATGCACGATATTGGCATGGATATTTGGTTGCGTTGAAGCCCATGCTTGTATTCTTTAATCTGGAAGAAATATACTTTTTTAATCAGATTGCGCAAGCATTATTATTGATGTTTGTAGTAGGCGCATTGGTAAAGAAAAATAAAACTAAGTATGCGGTGTGCTATGGGATAACTTATTTATTTTTAGTTCCGGTAGTAATGCCTATGACACTTTCGTTATCAATGTGCTTTTATTTGTATCTAATCATTAACTGTTTACAGATGTGTTGGCACGATAAATGGGTAGAAAAAGGCTGGTATGCATACGTGTTTCTTGTTATCGGAATGGTGACTTCTTATGTAGACTTTTTAACCTATCCTATTGTTACTTTGGGAATTCCTATGGTAATGTTTTTTGTTTTGTCAGAGCACGATAAAATAAAACAAATGGTAGGAAAAATACTGACCTATTCCGCAACCTGGGGTATCGGGTATATCGGTATGTGGGCATCAAAATGGTTCATTGGCAGTCTGATTTTAAAAGAGAATATTCTACAGGATGCCGGGAATACTTTGGCGCATCGTATGGATGCAATCACATATGACTCACGTATCTTGTCCTTTTTTAGTGTCGTATGGTATAATATGAAAATGTATAAGGCATTGCCCTATATTTTGTTGGTCATTGCATTATTGGTTGCAGCAATCATTATGGCAATTAAGTATCCGGCTAAAAAGACTAAAATGCAATTATTGATTGGCTGCATACCATATGCTATTATTGCCCTGATGCCGTTTGTTTGGTATGCAGTTGCATTAAATCATTCAGGGGAACACTATATGTTTACATTCCGCGCATTGATTGTTACGGTATTTGCAGGCAGTTGTATGCTGATGAATTGCTTTGAATGTAATAGAAATAATAGAGATAAGAACAAACAAACATCTGAAGAGAGGAAAACAAATGGATAAAATTGCAGTATTAATTCCTTGTTATAATGAGGCAAAAACAATTGAAAAAGTAGTAAAAGATGCAAGGGAGGCTTTGCCGGAAGCAATTATTTATGTATATGATAATAATTCTACCGACGAAACAGCTAAAATAGCTGCTGAAGCCGGCGCTGTTGTACGTCATGAGTATCAGCAGGGAAAAGGTAATGTGATCAGAACTATGTTTCGTGAAATCGATGCTCATTGCTATATAATGATTGATGGGGATGACACATATCCTTTGGAATTTGCCCGCGAAATGGCAGATGCGGTATTAGAGCGTAACGCAGATATGGTAATCGGCGACAGATTGTCTTCTACGTACTTCCAGGAAAATAAACGTCCTTTCCATAATTTTGGTAACAGTCTTGTAAGAGCAGGCATTAATCAGCTTTTTGGGTGTAAAATTAAAGACATCATGACAGGTTATCGTGCATTTGGCTATGGGTTTGTAAAAACCTTCCCTGTATTATCGAAGGGCTTTGAAATTGAGACTGAGATGACAATACATGCGGTATCTAATAATATGGCAATTGAGAATGTGGTTGTAGAATATCGTGACCGTCCCGAAGGAAGTGAGTCAAAGTTAAATACTTATTCAGACGGAATGAAGGTACTTTTTACTATGGTTAAATTGTACAAGAACTATAAGCCCTTAGGATTTTTCACATTATTGTCAGGGTTGCTTACATTATTGTCAGTAGGATTTATGGTGCCGGTCGTTATTGATTTTATGAATACCGGTTTAGTAGAACGATTCCCGACATTGATTGTGTGTGGCTTTGTTGAGTTGGCGGCGATACAGTCGTTCTTTGCGGGTATGATCCTTTCTGATATGACGATTAAGAACCGAAGAGATTTTGAATTCAGAAGAAACTTAATTCAAAAGAATCTGAATGAGGATAAGTGATTTGTAATATTTAGAATGAATAATAAAAGCAGGAAGTAAATTCATTTTTTTGAGAATTTATTTCCTGCTTTTTTGTTTAATAAGTGCTTATTATACGTGCGTTAATACATTCGGAAATTCGATTGGCAATCATTTCACGCCCTTCTTCGTTGGGGGTGATTCCATCTGACATTAAATATTGATCTGCAGTTTCGGCATTAATGTTAATTCCATAAAAATTATCTAAATAGGATACGCCATAATTCTGTGCTTGTACCTGTAATGTGGTTTGACATGTGGGAAGATTTCCCCAGCCTAAGTCTGCGATGTCGCATCCTTCTTTTGTTCCGTCTTCATTTATTACATAGCAAAAAGTAGGAGCAATTAACATATGTTGCATATAAGGATAATTAATCGGATAGCGCTCGTAGCTTCCGGTAAATCCACCTTCGATTGTGGTTATTTCGTAGATACTAAGATGACTGCTCATAGGGCGGCCATCTAAAAAATCATGTCCATCATAGTAAATTAACAATAAATCAATTTTATTGAAATCAATGGATTTCAGTTCGTTAAGTACTTGAATATAATGTTCTTTGTCGTATTCATCTGATAATAATTCGATAGCATCTTCTTGTAATTGCCAGTTGTTTGTTTGGATGCTGTCGGATAACCAGAAGAAACAAAAGGCATCAGCTGGAAAAACAGTTAAGATTTCGTCGCGTGTGCTGGATTTGGCCCCCATAAGGGAACCGCTAAAGGCACAATTGTATACATTAGCATCTGTTTGTTCTTCTATAAGTTCAGCAATATTCGTACCGCCCTTATCATATGCAACCGTATCGTTTCCGAGAATTAGAATGTCGAAATTGCCGTCATAATTATTTCCTTCTAAGCGAGATGGATCCATGAAGAATACAAAGTCCTCCGGTTCGGAATCTACATTAATGTTTTCATCAATAATAAATTCTTGACCACGATTCCATTGTATCAGTTTCACTATTCCGACTATCGCTACAATTATAATGATAATGCCGAGGATGGCGGGGATTACTCTGCTATAATTTAACTTGATTTTTTTCTTCTTTGGTGTAGGCGCTTTGTTTTCCATAAATTAGGCCTCGCTTTCTAGGATTATGCATGTTAATAAAGTATAACCACTAACATAAAAAGTATTCTACTATTCTTTGGAAGAAAAGTCCAGTGAAATAAAAAAATGTTGTTTGCGTATTTCTATTATGATAAAATTTGAAATAAGCTTAAGACTAAGCGGTAATAGAGGTGGAATTATGAAGAAAAAGAATGTGTTTTGGGGAATGGTTATCATACAAATCAGTATATTGATGGTGCTTATTTTAGCTACGGTGTTTAAGGAACCGGATCAATATGAATTTGCGTCCAATGACTTAGTATATATAGATGATGCAGGTGAGGGACAAATTGTTTTGTCACCGTATATCACCTTGCCGTTAGGAAGTTATAGGGTATATGCCGAATATGAGTTGGAGGGAACGAAAGGTGATTTTACAATTGTCAGCTTTGGAAAGGCAAGCGAGGATGTTCTTACAAACAGCAGTGTGACGCTGCGTGAAGGTAAACATATATTGCAGAATGATTTTCGGGTGCGTTGGAAACTTGATGGAGTATCGGTAAAATTCCAAACGATGACAGGAGAAAGTATAAAAATAAAACATATAGGGATTATAGAGACAAATGCCTTTTTGAAGCAGAACATAATATATTTATTCGGATTGTTTGCGGCAATAGATGGTATTATAATTTTTTTTTCGTTTTGGAAAAATTCTGTTGCAGATGAAAAAAGAATGTTTCGGCGAGAATTTGGAATTGTCATATTGGTTGCTTTGACTGCAAGCCTTCCGTTGGGATTACATTATCTGTTGAACGGGCAGGATATGGAATTTCATCTTCTTCGTATTGAAGGATTATATGAAGCCTTGCGTTGCGGACAGTTCCCTGTGCGTATACATCCAAACTATATGGAAGGATATGGATATCCAACGGGGATATTTTATCCTGAATTGTTTCTGTATTTCCCGGCTTTGTTGAGATTAATGGGAGTACCATTAATGCATGCCTATAAGTGGTTTGTTTTGGCGCAGAATATCGCTACGGCCGGTGTTGCATGGTATTCCGGGAAAAAACTGTTTCAGAAGAAAACAAGTGTAGCAGTGTTCTGTCTTTTATATACGTTGTCTCCATATCGTTTAATTAACACATATTATCGTGCGGCGGTAGGTGAAAGTCTTGCAATGATATTTTTACCGCTTATTGTGACCGGTTTATATTTGCTGTTAAAGGAGAAAGAAATTGAGAAAAAAACAATCCGACAGGCGATTGTGATTTTAGTAATCGGTATGACGGGAGTTCTGCAGTCGCATATTTTAAGTTGTGAACTGATTGCAATTTTTGTGGCTGGAGCGATTTTGTTCTGTTGGAAGCGTTTCTGGCGTAAGAAAGTATGGTTGTCTTTCACGGGTGCTGTTGTAATTACTGTTTTGCTGAATCTATGGTTCTTGATTCCTTTTGTTTCGGCAGCTGGGATTGAAGTAAAAGTATTGTTGTTGACACCCGGTATTTTGACGTCTCAGGGATTGAATATATGGCAGATATTTGCTTTCTTACCGGAAGCAGCCGGACACTCTATGTCGTTACAGGAAGGAATTGCAGGAGAGATGCCTTTTCAGCTTGGATGGGCAGTTGTGTTGCTTACGCTGTTTGCAATGTACGGGAGTGTAGCAATGTGGAAAAATCGAAAAGAGAGCAGGAACGGATTGGGATTGATTACGACTTGTCTTGGAATGCTTGCACTTTGGATGACAACATATTTATTTCCTTGGGATGTGGTTGGTCGTATTCCCAAAATCGGTAAAATACTAAACACGGTTCAGTTCCCTTGGAGATATTTGGGAATTGCAACTCTTCTTTTGATGATTGCCGGATTGATTGCAGTGCAATTGTGGCAGAACGAAAAAGTAAAACAGATGGTATTGGTGACTGTGTCTGTTGTGGCCGCAATAACAGCTTTGTGGTTCTTCCAAAGCATGATTAGCAATGCCGATTATTATGCGGTCTATGATGGTGCAGGATTGGATTCTTATGCACTGGTAGGGGAAGAATATTTGTACCAGGGTACGGATTTGGATTTGATAAAAGAAAGAGCGAACAGGGAAGATTGGTATGTGCAATCCGGCACAAATGTTACTTGTGTCATTGAACCTTTTGGGGATAAAACAGATTATCGCCTGCCACTTTTGTATTATCCTTGGTATGTAGCAAAAGATGTAACAACCGGGGAGAAGATTGATATCGTCAAAGGCGAGAATAATGTGGCATTTCTCGAACTGCCCGATGGCTATAGCGGTGCTGTAAAAGTATCATTTGAAGAACCTATGGCGTGGAAGGTTGGAAATGTAATATCGCTGGTAACGTTAATTTCTCTTATGGTTTGCGTATATATCGATCGACGTAAGAAAGTTCAATCTTGTGTCGGGAAAGAGGGTTAATGCAGTTGCTTAGAAGAACTTCGCGTTCGGCAAGAGTGTATTTAATATATTTTTCATAAGAAACGGATAATTCAGAAAGGCGGTTATCGCAGGCGGGACATTGCTTGCGATGACCGCTTAAAATATGTATTCTGTTGCATTTTGGGCAAAAATGAAGATACAACATAAGATAAGACTCCTTTCGGGCTATTATTCATCTCATTTGTATCTTGCATAAAAATAGTATTCTTTTGTGTTATTGTAGGAATCATTATGTCATTTTTTGCGATGGAAGTCAATTGAAAAAAACGGGTTATTTCGACCCTTTCCAACTCCTGCGAAATTCGCCGGGGGTTATACCTTCAATTTTTTTAAATAATCGTGCAAAATAGTTTGGATCATCTATGCCACATTCATTTGCGATTTGTTCTACGGACAAATCTGAGAATCGTAAAAGATGCTTGGCGTGGGTGATTTTTTGTTGCTGCAGATAGGTGTTGACGGTAGTGCCGTAATGTTGCTTGAAGCGTCGGGTTAAATAGTATTTGTCTATATAAAACAGTTTCGATAATTCTTCCAAAGTAATTTTATCGTAGAAATGTTCATCAAGGTATTTTTTGATTTCGACCAAAACAAGGGATTTCTGCGGAATTATTTTATAAGAATCGCGGTTTTGGCAATCATTCATAATTTGCGCAAGAAGCCCTGACAATTTTTCACTGATAAACATATCTCGTACGTTATTTTCCAGGGCGGTAAGTTCTTGCAACTCGTTTAGGATGTTTTCATAAACATTGACATAAAGGGGGCGGAAGACCGGGGAATCGTTTTCGCCAATGAATTTAGCGTGTATTTCTTTTAAGTTAGGACCGTCAAAATGTGCCCATTGGAGGTGCCACAAATCTTCGGAGGTTTGGTGAGAATAGGTTTTTCGGCAGTCTAAAAAAACACAGTCACCTGCAGAAAGTGCATAAGTATTACTTTCATAAGTTAAAGTTCCGGAACCGGATTGCACATAAAAAAACAAAAAGGATGACAGGCGGGATCGTTTGCTGGTATGTGTAGACAAGGCCTGTAAGTGTCCGATTTCCTGTAAATACATCAGATTGTTTTTGGCAAATGCAGAAGGGGTATATAAAACACGGTTTGAATTTACCATTTTGTCCTGTAATTGTGAATTTTTCATAAATAAAACACCTCTAATCTACCGAAAAATAAGACTTTTATAAAGAATAACACAAAAGTCAATTTTGTGCTAGTAAAAAACAATAATAACACTGAATATTGATTAAAAAGAGGTATAAAATAGCAACAGTGGCGATTGGGCTGTTATTTTTAAATTATGAAAAGAGGATAAAACAATGGCAAAGAAAGCATTGATTACAGGTATAACAGGGCAGGATGGTTCTTATCTTGCAGAATTTTTATTAGAGAAAGGATATGAGGTACACGGAATTACCAGACGTGCATCTATTGCTAATACAGGTCGTATCAATCATTTGATTGAAGCGGGCAGTATTAAACTTCATGATGGTGATTTGACAGATTCGTCTTCTCTGATTCGTATCATTCGTATGGTGGAGCCGGATGAAATCTACAACCTGGCTGCGCAGTCGCATGTGCAGGTGTCTTTTGATGTACCGGAATATTCAGGCGATGTAGATGCGTTGGGCGTTTTGCGAATTTTAGAAGCGGTAAGAATGCTTGATTTAACAAAGAAAACAAGAATTTATCAGGCATCTACTTCAGAACTTTACGGTAAGGTGGAGGAGGTTCCCCAGAAGGAAACTACGCCTTTTCATCCTTACAGTCCCTATGCGGTTGCGAAACAGTACGGTTTCTGGATTACGAAGGAGTATAGAGAAGCTTACGGAATGTTTGCGGTTAACGGTATTTTATTTAACCATGAATCAGAACGCCGTGGTGAAACTTTTGTTACCCGTAAAATCACTTTGGCAGCAGGCCGTATTGCAGAAGGATTACAGGACCATTTGGAACTTGGTAATATGGATTCTCTTCGTGACTGGGGATACGCCAAGGACTACGTAGAATGTATGTGGATGATGTTACAGCACGATACACCGGAGGATTTTGTTATTGCTACGGGTGAACAGCATACGGTGCGAGATTTTACCGAGAAAGCATTTGCGGCCAACGGTATTACCATCCGCTGGGAAGGAAAAGGTTTGGAAGAGAAGGGGTACGATGCAGAAACGGGTAAAATGTTGGTGTGCGTAAATCCTGCATGGTTCCGTCCTACTGATGTGGACAACTTGTGGGGCGACCCGACCAAGGCAAAGACAGTATTGGGCTGGAATCCTCAAAAGACAAGCTATGCGGAATTGGTTCGCATTATGGCAGAGCATGACAGAGCCCTTGCAAAGAGGGAGGCTGCGTTAAAGAAAGCTACACAGGCGTAAGCGTGTGTTGGATATTTTAATATCAATAGTAAAAAAATTAGACGAGATATAGATTTTATAAAATATACGGAGAAACCAATATGATGGATTTAAATGCAAAAATATATGTGGCAGGACACCGCGGAATGGTTGGTTCGGCGATTGTCAGAGAGTTAGATCGCCAGGGGTATACAAACATTATTACAAGAACCCATGCGGAATTGGACTTGTGTCGTCAGGATCAGGTAGAGGCCTTTTTTGAGGCGGAGAAACCGGAATATGTATTCCTGGCGGCGGCTAAGGTGGGCGGTATTGTGGCAAACCAAAGCGCGCTGGCGGATTTTATGTATGAAAATATGATTCTTGAGATGAATGTGATCCATTCTGCTTGGAAGAATGGCTGTAAAAAGCTGGAATTTTTGGGGTCGTCCTGCATTTATCCCAGAATGGCACCGCAGCCTATGAAAGAAGACTGCCTTTTGACTTCTGAACTTGAGAAGACCAATGAGGCTTATGCCCTTGCTAAAATTTCCGGCTTGAAGTATTGCGAGTTTTTAAATAAACAGTACGGCACGGATTATATTTCGGTGATGCCTACAAATCTGTATGGCCCGAATGATAATTATCACCCCACTCACAGCCATGTGCTTCCGGCGTTGATTCGCCGTTTCCACGAGGCGAAAGAAACCGGTGCGCCTTCAGTTACCTGTTGGGGTGACGGAAGTCCGTTAAGAGAGTTTCTTTATGTTGATGATTTGGCAAACTTATGTGTATTTTTAATGAATCATTACAGCGGTGACGAAACAGTGAATGCCGGTACCGGCAAAGAATTGTCGATTAAAGAACTGACTGAATTGGTTGCCAAAGTAGTAGGCTATGAAGGCGAGATTCTTTGGGATACTACGAAACCCAACGGAACCCCGAGAAAGCTTTTGGATGTATCGAAGGCGAAGGCTCTCGGATGGACCTATAAAACGGAGTTGGAAGAAGGAATTCGTTTATCCTACGAAGACTTTTTGAACAATCCTATGCGTGCGGAGCGATAGTGATAGGATGAAAGAAAAAACGGAATTTTAGATTTGAGATAAAATACGGAGGTTGCTATGAATATTGTACTTTTATCCGGCGGTTCGGGCAAAAGACTTTGGCCCTTGTCAAATGATATAAGATCAAAACAGTTTATCAAAATTTTTAAAGGTGCGGACGGCGAATACGAGTCTATGGTTCAGCGTATGTATCGTCAGATTCGCCTGATTGATGCAGATGCCAAGGTCACTATAGCAACATCCAAGAATCAGGTTTCTGCAATTCACAACCAGCTTGGAAGTGATGTGGGGATTTCTTTGGAACCCTGCCGTCGGGATACTTTCCCGGCTATTGCCCTGGCTACCGCCTATCTGCATGATGTGCAGGGTGTTTCGGAGGAAGAGGCGGTTGTAGTATGTCCTGTTGACCCCTATGTGGATGAAAGCTATTTTAAGGCATTAAAATCATTAGGTGATTTGGCGGCAGATGGCGAGGCAAATCTTGTTTTGATGGGAATTGAGCCTACCTATCCCAGTGAAAAGTATGGTTATATCATTCCGCGAAGCAAGGAACAGGTCAGCCCGGTAGATACTTTTAAGGAAAAACCTGACGCGGAAACAGCCAAAGATTATATTTCCAAGGGTGCGTTGTGGAATGGTGGAGTGTTTGCGTATAAGTTGGGGTATGTTTTAAAACGTGCCCATGAACTGATTGATTTTACGGACTATTATGATTTGTTCAATAAATACGATACTTTGACCAAAATCAGTTTCGACTATGCCGTCGTAGAAAAAGAAGACGATATTGCGGTTATGCGTTTTGCGGGCGAGTGGAAAGATTTGGGCACCTGGAATACCTTGACGGAGGCAATGGAAGAGCCGATTATCGGTAAAGGTATTATGGACGAAACCTGTGAAAATGTTCATGTAATCAATGAATTAGACCTACCGCTTTTATGTATGGGACTTAAGGATGTGGTAGTTTCTGCAAGTCCGGACGGCATCTTAGTTTCGGATAAAAATCAGTCAAGTTATATTAAGCCTTATGTGGATAACATTGAAGGGCAAATTATGTATGCTGAAAAATCCTGGGGAAGCTACCGCGTTATGGATGTGGAAGATGAGAGCATGACCATTAAGGTGACATTGAAGGCCGGTCATCAAATGAATTATCATAGCCATGAGCGCCGTAATGAGATGTGGACCATTATTTCCGGCAAAGGAAGAACGATTGTTGACGGTATGGAACAGTCCGTCAGTGCCGGAGATGTGATTACGATGCAGGCAGGATGCAAGCATACGATTATTGCTGTTACGGAATTGAAATTGATTGAGGTCCAGTTAGGCAGGGAGATTTCTGTAGATGACAAAAAGAAACACGACCTTGACTTCTAAGGAGAATTTTAGCGAAGTGAATATAGTGTCTGTTTTACAACCTTTTAAGCTGAAACCGGCCTGTAAAGACTATTTATGGGGCGGCGAACGGCTGGAAAAAGAGTACGGGAAAAATTATGGTATCAGCCCACTGGCAGAAACCTGGGAGTGTTCCGTGCACCCGGATGGTGTGAGCATTATCGATAGCGGAGAATTAAAAGGAATGTCTCTTGATGCGGCAATCAGAAAGTATCCGTCGATGCTTGGAACGCATCCAAAGGCAATCTGCGGTGAAGGAGAACTGCCGGTGCTTATCAAGCTAATTGACGCAGGTCAGGCAGCTTCTGTACAGGTGCATCCGGATGATGAGTATGCGAGAATATATGAAAACGGGGGAAACGGCAAGGCGGAAATGTGGTATGTACTGGATGCCAAGGAAGATGCCAGACTTGTGTATGGATTTCATCAGGATATGAACGAAGAAACCATAAAAAAAGCAATAAAAGAGGGTACTATTGAAAAGTATTTGCAAAAAGTGCCGGTACAAAAAGACGATGTTTTTTACATTGAACCGGGGCTGGTTCATGCAATTGGTGAGGGGATTTTGCTTGCAGAAATACAACAGAATTCTAATGTTACCTATCGTTTGTATGATTATAATCGAAAAGATCAAAGCGGAAACTTAAGAGAATTGCATCTCGATAAGGCCTTAGAGGTGGCAAATATACAAAAAAGTGGAGAACCGCATCAACCTATGCGAGTATTACAGTATAAGCCGGGTTGTGCGACGGAGCTTTTATGTCGTTGCAAATATTTCCAGGTAGAAAGAATGCTTGTAAATGTTTGTGGAATGGAAAACATCGGATTGGTAGCGGCCGGAAAAGAATCTTTTAATATTCTTTTGTGTATTGAGGGCGAGGGTGAATTGCAACATACGGAAAGGATGAATATAAAAAAAGGAAATTGTATTTTTATTCCTGCAAATTGTGATGGAATTATGCTGAAAGGGAAGATGCAATTACTGAAAATAAGGTGTTAACAGGGCTCTACGCATAGGGCTCTGTTTTTGTTTTGCGAAAAGATGCAAAAGGGATACATATTTTACCATATAATAAAAAAGAAAAGATGTTGAAAGCTGAAAGTGTGCGTGGTATAATATTACGCAAATGTTACAATGTAGGCAAAATGGCTTATTGATTAAGATAAAGGATTGAAAGAAAGATGAGAAAAGAATTAAATTTGGAAGAGCTGGAATGGTCCGATGACGCGGAATTCAATATTGATGAAGAAACATTGGTGCGTTCTACCGTAGAAACGTTGCAGGGTGAAAATGTAGACCCTGTTGATGTGGAAGCTACTAAGGTTATTCCTGTTGCAGATATTAATGCGCAAGTAAGTGGGGATGTTACATCTTCTCAAATGCAGGATTTGTTGGATATTATTGATGCACAGGAAACTAAGGAAGAAAGTGGGAAAGAAGCAGCGCAAGAAGATATTGGAATTACCAGAGTGATTCCGGCTGTTTCGGTTGCAGAAACATTAGCAGTAGAAGAGACGGAAGTGGGAGCGGTGTCATCTCGTGCCGGAGAAATAGTAAGAACTAAGAAGACAACTACTGCACCGAAGAAACATCCCGGACAGGTTAGAAGTCAGGCAAATATGGATAAAGAAGAAAGTAAGGCAAAACCCAAAACAGGTAACGGTAAAAATATTAAGGTACAGCGTAAAAAGAAAAATGCGTTTGAGCGTTTTATTTTGAATTTATCTTGGATGGATGCCGTAATTGGTTTGACCGGTGTTCTGGCAGCTGTAATTCTTGTGTTTGTGCTTGTGTTCTGGAATGATAATCACAACAGAGTTGAGGATTTTGGTGAGTTTACGTCAATCGGTATGCAGTTGAGCGAAATGGATACCATTGGTCGAAACGGTATTAATCGTATTGTATCTACCAGTGGTGGTGATATTATTGGTGAGGCTTTTATTCCTTCGGAAGAGGGGGAAGAAGAAGCCGTTATGGTTTCGGTAAGTTTTACATCTATTGAAAAAGATCTTAAGATTAAATTCAGTGATAAAACCAATGATAAATTGTTGACTGGTGTAGCGTTTGAGTTAGAGGTTGTAACTCCGTCTAACGAGACGCTGACATGGGTTGATGAGGATAAAGACGGTTTGATTTATCAGGATGGCTTAAAAGGCGGAGCATATATGATTACCATTAAGTCTATCGGTGATTTTTCTTTCCCGACAGATCCTACTAAAGTAATGGTTAAAGATAAGATTTCATATCAGGTAATCAATGTGCTTGATGAAATCAAAACCGAAGATGAAATTAATGTAGCGGTGGAAGATACCCAGGATAAGGATAATATTGAGCAGGAAACACTTCTTGCGGATACTGTAAAATGGGTGCCTTCGGAGAAAAAAATAAAGTCAGGCGAAGACGGATATGCCCCGGTAGATAAAACTACTATCACAGATCCTATGACATTGACAAGCGCTTCACTAGGGGGATTTAGGAAAGTTGCAGATATTTCGGAAACAGCAATTACAGTTGAAACCGGAAAGACGGCGACTGCTACGTTGAGCGGAAGTGAAACTGCCGATTTTACAAGCTACCAGTATACCTGGGCGGCTTCCGGAGATTTAACCGTATCGGGTAACGGAAGAAGTGCAACGATTACTGCGGGAAGTACAGCAGGAACCGGCACTGTAACCTGTACTGTTGTCAAGACCAAAGTTACGACTCCGGAAACTAGTGAACCATCTACGGATTCCTCATCTGAGACAACTGAACCAACACCGGCGCCGACAACTGAAACAGTAACAGATGTTCATACATTTAATGTAACAATTACTGCACCTGTGGCAACTGGTTATGTAACAGGTGTCAAAATTGAACCGGCCACGGTAGAGATTAAGAAGGGTTCAACAGAAGGAACTACATTAAAGGCAACTGTTACCGGTGAAGGTACAGGATTTGATACAGGTGTGACTTGGACAAGTAGTGATACAAAGGTTGTAACCGTAGATGCAAATGGTGTTGTAAAACCTACAGCAGACGCTACGGTGGGAAGCACAGCAACAATTACTGCAACGGCAAAGGGTGCAGATAAAGACGGAAAAACAGGAACGCTTACGGCAAAGTGCGAAGTTAAGATTGTAGTTGCCGGCGATTTGAGTCTTAAAGTAAACGCTGATAAAGCTGAAGTGCTTGTAGGTGAGACATATACAATCGTTCCGGCTGTAGAGAATTACGTTAAAGATAAAACTGTTAAGTATACAGTTGACAAGAAAGAGATTGCAACCGTAGATGACAAGGGTGTTGTAACCGGTGTTGCCAAGGGTACTGCAATTATTACAGTAACCACTGTTGAGAACGGTAAAGATAGCAAACCTTTAACAGCGACGGTAACCATTACCGTTAAGCCTAATCCCAAAAAGGATACAACTACGCTGTTGAAAGATGCTGCCGGCAATCAGGTATTTATCAAAGATGCCAGCGGTAAGTATGTACAGGCGAAATGGGCGGATTATTATACTGCAACAGCATTCTATATCGAGGCAGAGCCTACTTATGTTTATTACGGATGGCAGACACTAAACGGAAAGACTTATTTCTTTGATGAGAACGGTAAAAAAGTAACTGGCGAACAGGTTATTTCCGGCGTAAAATATAACTTTGCAAGTGACGGTTCATTATCAATGAACGGCGGCGTGTTAGGTATCGACGTTAGTAAGTGGCAGGGAACCATTGATTGGAATGCGGTTAAGAGTTCGGGAATTTCCTTTGTTGTTATCCGTTGTGGTTACCGTGGTTCTTCTACCGGTGTATTGGTAAAAGACCCTATGTTTGAAGCCAATATCAAGGGCGCAACTAAGGCTGGATTGAAAGTCGGACTTTATTTCTTCTCACAGGCAGTAAACGAGAAGGAAGCGGTTGAAGAGGCTTCAATGGCAATTGCGCTGGCAAAGGATTACAAGATTTCATATCCGATTTTCATTGATACGGAATGGACTAGTGGCGGTAGAGCCAACGGCATCAGCAAGGATACAAGAACTGCAGTATGTAAGGCTTTCTGTGAGACAATTAAGAGTGCGGGATATACTCCGGGTGTATATGCATGTAAGAGTTGGTATCAGGATTCCTTAAATGTAAGTTCATTGAACGGATACAAGATTTGGCTTGCGCAGTATGCATCCCAGCCTACGTATTCAAGCAGATACGATATGTGGCAGTATTCTGATAAGGGTAAGGTAAATGGTATCAGTACCAATGTTGATATGAATATCAGTTATTTAGGATATTAAAGAATAGGGCAGAGAGTAATCTCTGCCCTGTTTATATAGTTCGTTTCAATCATTTTCATTGTTTTTTTGACGGTTACTATGTATAATGGGATAGAGAAAGAGGTGCAATAAATGCTACAGATTCTTTTGGCAGTACTTTGGCTACTCTTGGTTCCTTTCGGAAGTGGACTATGGATTACATCTAAACTTCCTAAGGAACATCAGAGTATAGGAATGACTTTCTTAAATGGCTATCTGGTTACGATAGCCTTTTTCCAGTGCTTTTATTTGGGATTTTTGATGGCAGGAAGCATTTCTTTTAAGCTTTTGACCGGAGTGTTTGGTATTTTTATCCTTATATTTACAAGCGTTTCGATTGTATTTGGAAAAGATGTCTTAAAAGAATCTATGGCAAAGTTAAGAAATAGAGATGCAATTGTTTTAAAAATTATATTTGTCTTATTTATAATTTTTCAAGTGGTGATGCGTTTGTCACAGCAGATTTCGGATGGAGACGATGCTTTTTATATAGCGACGGCGGCTAATTCCTATACCAGCGGGACTATGAATTATGTGCAACCTTATACAGGGACTGTATCAAATAATATAGATTTGCGTCATGCGTTTGCGGCATCGCCGACGTGGCTGGCATTTTTATCTAAGGTGACAATGATTCATCCGGCAATTATGGGGCACAGTGTACTTGCACCGATATTGATTATTTTACATTATTTAGTGATTTTACAAATTGGCGGACTATTGTTTAAGGATAAGAAGAATGGAAAGTATCTTTTTGCATCGTTGGTTGCGTTGTTTAATATGTATGGGTATGTCAGTATATATACGCCCCAGACCTTCTTTTTGACGAGAACGTGGCAAGGGAAAAGTATTTTTGCAAATCTGTTTTTACCGGTGACGCTGTTGCTGCTGTTGTGGATGGCTGATAAGGCAAGGGAGAAAAAAATAGAAAAAGCATTTTATGCATTGGCCGCCATCATTATGTTTGCAGGCAGTTCTATGACTACTATGGCGGTGGTTTTATTGCCTATGGTATTTATGTTGGGAATACTCTTTTTGGCTATATATCGCAGAGAACCGTGGGTGCTGTTGAAGGGTGCTGTGACTTGCATTCCGGTTGGTGTGGTAGGAATTTTGTATTTACTGGTGTAAAATGTTGGTGTGGAGGTTTTGAATGAAAACTTTTAAGATTAATAATCGCATAATTGGTGAGGGATATCCTGCATATATTATCGCGGAAATGTCTGCGAATCATGCGGGCAGTATTGAGCGCGCGAAAGAAATTATTCGTGCGGCTAAGGAGGCGGGAGCGGATTGTATCAAAATTCAGACGTATACGCCGGATACAATTACAATGGATTGCGATAATGAGTATTTTCAAATTGCGCAAGGTGCGTGGAATGGAGAAACATTATATCAATTGTATGGAAAGGCTTATACTCCGTGGGAGTGGACAAAGGAGTTAAAAGAAGAAGCGGAGCGAGTGGGCATCGATTTCTTTTCGACCCCGTTTGATAATACAGCCGTGGACTATTTGGAAGCGCTGGGGATGGATTTTTATAAAATTGCTTCTTTCGAATTGGTTGATTTGCCGCTTATAAAATATGTTGCACAAAGAGGTAAGCCAATTATTCTTTCGACAGGTATGGCAAGCTTTGAAGAAATTGAAGAGGCGGCAGAAACAATTCGTGCAACAGGAAACAAGCAATTTGCCTTTTTGAGATGTGCCAGCGCATATCCTGCTATATCAGATGAAATGAATTTGGCAACAATGGTGGATATGGGCAAGAAGTTTGATGTCCCGGTTGGTTTGTCGGATCATTCTATGGGGGGATTGGCAGCTGTAGCGGCTGTGGCAATGGGTGCTGCAATTATAGAAAAGCATTTTTGTATTAGCCGGGATATTGATAATCCGGATTCGTTCTTTTCTATGGAACCGGACGAATTTGCGCAAATGGTGCAGGATATTCGCCAGGTTGAGAAGGCAAGGGGAATTGTCAACTATGGTATTACAGAGCAAGAAAAAGCAAATCATATATTTAGGAAGTCAATTTTTGTAACAAATGATATCCCGGCAGGTGAAAAAATTACTGAAGAGAATATTCGTGTGATTCGCCCGGGATATGGATTGCATCCGCGAGAGTATGAACATGTTTTGGGAAAAACAGTGTTAAAAGATATTAAGCGCGGAATGCCGTTGGAAGCGGAAGTGGTAAATGAGTATTTAGAATTACGACCGGCTACGATGGAAGATTGTCAAATGATTTTTGAATGGGCTAATGATGCAGAGACCCGAAAACAGTCTTTTACAGTAGAGAAGATTTCTTGGGAAACTCATAAGGTATGGTATGAGGATTGTTTAAAACGCACTGATCGAGAATTGTATGTTTGCTATCATGCAGATGAAGCGATTGGACAATATCGTGTAGATTTTGTGAACGAAGAGGAAGTTGTCGTAAGTTATAGCATTGCACCAAAGTACCGTAAACGAGGATATGGTGCTGAAATGCTTCGTGCGGGTGAGATAGTTATCAAAAAGAAATTTCCCACTGTACGTATAGTGAAAGCTGAAGTCAAAAAAGAGAACGAAGCTTCGCAGAAAATGCTTTTAAAAAACGGATACAGCAAGGTGGAGTGTGAAACACAACATTTACTGTTTGTAAAGGAATTGGATTGATAGCGTATGATTTGGATGAGAGCGGACGGCAATTCTGAAATAGGTATAGGACATATTATGAGATGTGTATCCATAGCAGACGAAATAAGGCAAATGGGAGAGGAAGTTTGTTTTGTTCTTGCTGATGAATGTGCATCGGGATTGCTGCAACAAAAGGGGTATCGGTATATAGTGTTGCATACAGCGTATGATTGTATGGAAAGTGAGATTGATGTCCTGAAACAGTTGATAGAACAACATAAACCGGACTTGTTATTGGTTGACAGCTATAGTGTGACCAAACGTTATTTTGAAGAGCTTAACGATATAGTTAAAACGGCCTATATGGACGATTTGGGAAATGATTCTTATCCGGTAAAACTTTTGATTAATTATAATGTATATGCGACAGATGAAATGTATAGTCGGGCAAAAGATTGTGTGGAACGTTTTATTCTGGGGGCAAAATATGCACCTTTGCGTAAAGAATTTCGCGCGGTAGAATGTGAAGTGGCAAAAGATGTGAGAAATGTTTTCATATCTACCGGCGGAAGTGATAAATATAATCTTGCAGGAATGATGTTGGACTTTTTTATGCAGGACAAAGAACTTAAAATGTTAAATTATCATGTAATATGCGGCAATTTCAATGCGCATGAGAAAGAATTGGAGAAAAAAGCAAATAAATTTGTCAATATTAATTTGTATAAAAATGTTTCCAACATGGCTGAAATTATGAAAAAATGTGATTTGGCAATTTCTGCGGCGGGATCTACGTTATATGAATTAGCGTCGTTAAGTATACCGAGTATAGTTTTTTCGTTTGCAGATAATCAGAAAAAAGCAACGGAGGCTTTTGGATTTTATGGTGCGGCAGTTTCTGTAGGTCATTATGAAGCAGATGATAAAGACACATTTATGAATTTGATGATGAATTCGATTAAAACGGTATGCGCAGATTATGACAGGCGATTAGAAATAGCCCGCAACGCAAATTGCCTGGTTGACGGTCTTGGTGCGCGTCGTATTGCATGTGCAATTGTAGATTGCAAGTAAAATGTTGAAACTGGCGAAATATATGAGAAGATAATAAATAAAAATATAAAGCTGAGAAAGTTTAGAAGAAAGGAGTGACAATATGGTAGGTGCAGACGGTTCGGCCTTGTTAATGTTAAAAATGTATAGCGGAAATTGCAGTCTTACATTACTTTTTGTCGCTTCTTTGATTTATTTGTGGATTACAGAGAAAAACAAGGGGCGCAAGGCGATTTTGGTGTATGTGTCCGTAGCGGTTCTTGCGTTGTTTTTATTCCCTGTATTGTCTTATTTTGTGGTGACGATAATGAACGAGGAAGAGATTTATTACCGTATTTTGTGGGCACTTCCTATGGGGATCGTGATATCTTATGCGGCAGTAAAATTTTTATCCGCAATCAAGAAAAAGTGGTTACAGGCAGTGTTGTTGTTTCTGTTGGCAGTATATATTATGGTGGGCGGTCATTTGGTATATAAAAGCCCACAGTTTAGTAAAGCGGAGAATTGGTATCAGGTGCCGGATGCAGTTGTCAGTATATGCGATGCTATCGTAATTCCGGGACGAGAAATTAAGGCGGCATTTCCGCCGGAACTTGTTCAGTACGTGCGCCAGTATTCGCCGTTTGTAATAATGCCGTATGGTTATGATGCACTGGTAGAACGCTGGTGGTTGGATAATGAGTTTGAGGAAGAAATGTCGAAGGATATTTCCAATGCAGAGAGATTGACAACTCTTGCAAGGCAAAACGGCTGTCATTATGTAATTATCAATCAAAATCATCTGCTTGACGGCAAGATGGAAGACGGGGAATTTACCCTGGTTTTGCAGACCTGCGGTTATGATATTTATGTGGATAATTACGCGGATTTGTGGGTGCCGGAATAAAAAAGAATGGGCCTCTAAAAAAGTGGATTTCTGATGTGTTTTATGTTATAATACAATTTGATATGTTTGAAAAACAAGAAGGTAATTATAAAGGAGACAAGAAATGAGAACTTATCTCGTAACAGGTGGTGCCGGTTTCATCGGTTCCAATTATATTCATTATATGTTTGAAAAATATGGCGATGATATCCGCATTATCAATGTGGATGCTTTAACATATGCAGGTAATCTTGAGAACTTGAAAGCGGTAGAGAATCGCCCGAATTATACATTTGTAAAAGCGGATATTACGGATAAGGATGCAATCGGTAAGATTTTTGCGGAGAATGATATTGACAGAGTGGTGCATTTTGCGGCAGAAAGTCATGTTGACAGAAGTATCCGTAATCCGGAAGTATTCGTGAAAACCAATGTAATCGGTACGGCGGTTATGCTTAACTGTGCCAAAGCGGCTTGGGAATTGCCTGACGGCGGATTTAAGGAAGACAAGAAATTTCTTCACGTGTCTACTGATGAGGTATACGGCTCATTGCCTGATGATGAGAATGCATTCTTTTATGAGACATCACCTTACGATCCTCATTCGCCTTACTCAGCAAGTAAAGCAGGTTCGGACATGCTGGTGAAGTCTTATATGGACACTTATAAGTTTCCGGCAAATATTACGAACTGTTCAAACAATTACGGACCGTTCCAGTTCCCTGAGAAGTTGATTCCGTTGATTATCAACAATGCGCTTCAGGGTAAGAAGTTGCCGGTATACGGCGACGGAAAGAACGTGCGTGACTGGTTGTATGTAAGAGACCACGCGAAAGCCATTGATATGGTTCAGGAAAAAGGTAAGCTTTTTGAAACCTATAACGTAGGTGGTCATAATGAGAAACAGAATATCGAAATTATCGAAATTATCCTGGAAACTTTGCAGGAAATGCTTCCTGACAACGATCCCCGTAAGGCACACGTAAGCAAGGAATTGATTACTTACGTTGAAGATCGTAAGGGCCATGACAGACGTTATGCCATTGCACCGGATAAGATTCGTGCAGACCTCGGCTGGGAGCCTGAAACAATGTTCAAGGATGGTATTAAACTGACTATACAGTGGTATTTTGAGAACGAAGACTGGATGAAACGTGTAACCAGTGGTGACTATCAGAAATACTACGAAGAAATGTATCAATAAAATTATAAATGGGGACGGTGAACGCCGTTCCCATTCAGTGCGTATAAAAGGAGACAAAAATGAAGGGAATTATTCTTGCAGGAGGGTCGGGAACCAGACTCTATCCTTTGACTAAAGCGATTTCAAAACAGATTATGCCGGTATATGATAAGCCGATGATTTATTATCCTTTGTCCATTTTGATGTTGGCAGGAATTCAGGATATTTTAATTATTTCCACGCCGAGGGATTTGCCTGTATTTAAGGAATTGTTCGGAGATGGTTCGCAGCTTGGACTCCGTATGGAATATGCAGTACAGGAGTACCCCAGAGGCTTGGCGGATGCTTTTATCATTGGTGCGGATTTTATTGGTGATGACAGTGTGGCATTGATTCTTGGAGATAATATTTTCTACGGACAGAGCTTTTCAAAGGTGTTGCGAGAAGTGGCTTCGCAGGAGAAGGGGGCGACAATTTTCGGGTACTATGTGCGCGATCCCAGAGAGTATGGTGTGGTTGAATTTGATGAAAACGGAAAGGCGTTATCCATCGAAGAGAAACCGGAACATCCGAAGAGTAACTATGCGGTACCGGGCTTGTATTTCTATGACAATGACGTAGTGGAAATTGCTAAGAATGTAAAACCTTCCGCGCGTGGTGAAATCGAAATTACAAGCATCAACAATGAGTATTTAAGACGCGGTGAGTTGAATGTAAGAACCTTAGGACGTGGTTTTGCCTGGTTGGATACGGGAAATCATGATGCGCTTTTGGATGCTTCTGATTTCGTGGCTGCTTTCCAGAAACGCCAGGGATTATACATTTCCTGCATTGAAGAAATTGCATTTAAGCGTGGTTTTATTACCAAGGAACAGTTGCTGGCTTTGGCAGAACCTTTGATGAAAACTGCTTACGGACAGTACTTGGTTGAGGTTGCAAACGGATTATAAAAGTTGTTAAGACAGAGGTGCAACGATGGATAAAAAAATAAGGAATGCAGCAATTGCATCCGTGATTGTAGCTGCGCTTCTGATTGTGTCGACGGTTTTTCTGGTAAACATTTTACAGAATCCGGGCAAAGATTCGCAGCAGGTGTCAGAATCGGTTAGTGAAGATGTGAGCGTGGAAACAGATGACAAAGGCTTTTTAAACGATCCCGCCTTTTTGGATGAGTATCAGCCTTTTGCCGGAGAAGTCCGTGAGGACGGAACAGTAAAACTGAACCTTCTTGTGAGTTCCGTGGAACGCGATTTGCGAGTTATGGTAATTGATGAAAAAGGCGCAGCTGTAAAAGGCGAGAAATTCTTTGTTACGGTAGACGGTATCGGCGAGTACAAGGATTTGGATGCGGACGGTTTCATTTATATCGGTGGTATTAAGCCGGGCAGTTACTATGTTTCGTTGAAAGAAATCGGCGATTATGAAGTGCCTGACAAAGTCAAGGTGAATGTTAAAGATAAAATAGAATTTGTTAAATTGGATGATATTTCTTACCTGATTAAGACTGAGGACGAAATTGATGCCGAAGCGGAAGATACCGCGAATCATCAGGTAGACGCGGATGAAAGCGAGCACACAGGCGCTTGGAACAGCGAACAGAATGCTGTACTGGGCATTGACGTATCCAAGTGGAATCAGAATATTGACTGGGATAAGGTAAAAGAAGCCGGCGTGCAGTTTGTCATCATCCGATGCGGTTATCGCGGTTCTAAAACCGGTGTATTGGTAGAGGACCCGTATTTTAGACAGAATATTAAAGGTGCGAAAGAAGCAGGATTGAAGGTGGGGGTATATTTCTTTACCCAAGCAATCAATCAGGCGGAAGCAGTAGAAGAAGCCAGTATGGTGCTGAGTCTTACGGAAGGATATGAATTGGACTATCCGATTTTTATTGATACGGAAGGTTCGGGCGGACGTGCGGATACCTTGGATGCGGTAACCAGAACTGCAGTGTGTGAGGCGTTCTGTGAAACGGTCGAACAGGCCGGGCAGGAAGCAGGCGTTTATGCCAGCCGTAACTGGTATTACAATAACGTGGATGATGATGTGTTATCCCGTTATACGATTTGGGTTGCGGAGTATCGCAAAGAGCCGTTGTACACAGGAAGATATGATATCTGGCAATATACATCTTCCGGTCAGATTGACGGTATCAACGGAAGAGTGGATTTGAATTTGTCGTATATTCACTAACTGTTGAATAAAATAAGACGTAAAAGTGGCAGAGTGTATAAATGTGTTTTATTAATTATAAAATAAATGATTTAAAGAATAAAAAGGGATTGAGATAACAGAAAAGAGGAACGGATTATGGGTAAATTTCAGGTAGAAAACTGTGAAATAGAAGGGTTAAAGGTAATTACACCTACAGTGTTCGGCGACGAACGCGGATATTTTATGGAGACATATCAGTATGAGGATTTCAAGGCAGCAGGCATTGATGTTACCTTCGTACAGGATAATCAGTCTGCATCTAAAAAGGGTGTGCTTCGCGGATTGCATTTTCAGATTAACTTTCCACAGGACAAGCTGGTGCGCGTAATCAGCGGTGAAGTGTTTGACGTGGCGGTGGATTTGAGAGAAGGTTCATCGACTTATGGACAGTGGCACGGTGAATTGTTATCAGCAGAGAATAAGAAACAGTTCTTTATTCCGAAGGGCTTTGCGCATGGTTTTCTGGTACTTTCCGATTATGCGGAATTTTGTTACAAATGTACGGATTACTATCATGCAAATGATGAGGGCGGTTTGCTTTGGAGCGACCCTGAAATTGGCGTGAAGTGGCCGATTCCGGAAGGAATGGAACTTACCATTTCCGATAAGGATAAAAAATGGGGTTCTATCAAGGACTTAAAGAAATAAGATAAGAGAGACCTTTGAAAGAAAGGAAGCAGATATGGCAGAGAGTAATGTGGCCGTAAAGAAAGGTTTTCCGAAGTGGTTGGGAATTACATTAACCATTTTGATTGCGGTAATTATGGCAGCGGTTATAGTGTTGCATCACAACCCACTGGCGGATCCACAGGAAGAAAACGTAAAGAAAGCACTTGCGTGCAGTATCATTGCGGTGGCGGTAATCGGAATTACGGTTTTATATGATAAAATTATGATTTTGCCCCAGGAATTGTGGCAGAATCGAAAGTTAATATGGAAGCTTGCAAAGAATGATTTCAAGACACGATATGCAGGTTCGACCATGGGACGCGTGTGGGCGTTTGTACAGCCTGTGGTAACCGTGCTGATGTATTACTTTGTGTTTGGTGTGATTTTTCCTGCGAGAGCGCAGTTGGTGGCAAGCGGAATTGAAGCACCTTATGTAGTGTGGCTGACGGCGGGACTTGTTCCCTGGTTTTATTTTTCAGAAGCTTTGGGAAACGGAACTTCCGCGTTGATGGAATACAACTATCTGGTAAAACAAGTTGTGTTTAAAATCAGTATCTTGCCGATTATCAAAGTAATTGCAGCGACTTTTATCCATATTGCATTTGCGGGAATTTTGTTGATTTTATATTTTTGCTACGGATTTGCACCGAGCCTGTATTTGTTGCAGTTAGTGTATTTCAGTTTCTGTATGTTTATTCTGGTGTTGGCAATTAGCTATACGACCTGTGCGGTTGTGGTATTTTTCAAGGATTTGACACAGATTATCCAGATTGTATTACAGGTTGGAATGTGGGCAACACCGATTCTTTGGGATTTGACTTATTTGCCGGAGAAGTACAGAATTTTCTTTAAGCTGAACCCGGTATACTATATTGTAAACGGATATCGTAGTGCGTTGTTTGAAAAACAGTGGTTCTGGGAAGATTTCTATTCGACGATGTTTTTCTGGATTACTACAGTGGTTATTTTTGCAATCGGCACATTGGTGTTTAAACGATTGAAAGTGCATTTCGCAGATGTTTTATAGAAAGGTTTCGAAACTTGTATGGATACAACGAAAACGGATGTAAAAGAAAAAGTGAATACAGAAGAACGTCCGATTGCCATTTCGGTAGATAATGTCAGTAAGGTCTATAAGCTTTTTACAAAGCCTGCGGACCGCGTGATTGATGCGTTACATTTGGCACCCTGGAAAAAAGTGCCGGAGCATCACGCCTTAAACGATGTGAGTTTTGAAGTGAAACAGGGCGAAATGGTGGGTATTATCGGTACGAACGGTTCCGGTAAATCAACCATTCTGAAAATCATTACCGGCGTTCTCCATCCCACAAAGGGTGATGTGAAAGTAAACGGCCGTATTTCCGCGCTTTTGGAATTGGGTGCCGGTTTTAACAGAGAATATACCGGTATTGAGAATATATACTTAAACGGTACGATGATTGGATTCTCGAAAGAGGAAATCGATGCGAAGTTAAAGGATATTCTTGAATTCGCGGACATTGGCGACTTTGTATATCAGCCGGTTAAAACATACTCATCCGGTATGTTTGTGCGTCTGGCGTTTGCGGTTGCAATCAATATCGAACCGGAAATTCTGATTGTAGACGAGGCTTTGGCGGTAGGTGACGTATTCTTCCAGGCGAAGTGTTATCGCAAGTTTGATGAATTTAAGAAAAAAGGCAAAACCATTCTTTTTGTAAGCCACGATTTGAGCAGTATCGTAAAATATTGTGACCGCGTAGTCTTGCTTAATAAGGGTACGAAACTTGGTGAAGGCAAGGCCAAGGAAATGATTGATGTTTATAAGCAGGTGCTTGTAGGCCAATATGATGAAAACGAGAATAAAGAGGCAACGGAAACCACGGCAAACATTGATGGCGGAGCCAACGAAGAACTGTTGGAGTATGGTTCCAGAAAGGCGGAGATTACAGAGTGCTATATTACCGACAATAAGGGAAAACGTACCAATGCCTTGATTAAGGGCGAGCCTTTTACCATTCATATGAAGGCATCTTTTGCGGAACGTGTGCAGGCACCGATTTTTGCGTTTACCATTAAAAATGCAAGGGGTACGGAGATTACGGGTACTAACACTATGTTCGAAAAAGCCTTTATGGAGGCAGTGGACAAGGGTGTAACCAAGGAAGTAACATTTACCCAGAAGATGGATTTGCAGGGTGGTGATTACCTGCTGTCGTTAGGTCTTACAGGCTATGAGGGAAGCGATTTTACGGTGTACCACCGTTTGTATGATGCAGTAAGCATCAGCGTTATTTCGGACAAGGATACCGTGGGATTCTATGATATGAATTCCAAAGTGGAAGTGAAGGACGCCGGAAAAAACGGCGAGAACGATAAAATAATTAGAATGCCCCAGGCAAGATAAAATCTTGCGAGGACGGAGGAGAGATGCAGGAACAAATCGGAAAGATTATTCTTGATAAAAAATATTATCCCGGTGTGGATTTGTATTGTGACGGTGTGATTGAGGACGAAATTCTCGATATTGTGCAAACAACCAAGCCGGGAAATTACCGTAAGGTGATTGAAGAGCGTGCCAGCTGGCCGATTTTTTATCATCTTTCTTCTTTGCGTGAAAATATTGTGGAATGGCTTCCGATTGGAAAGAAGGACAAGGTTTTGGAAGTTGGTTCCGGTTGCGGTGCCATTACAGGCGCCTTGGCGCGTAAGGCAGGAAGTGTAACCTGTATCGATTTGTCCAGAAAACGTAGCCAGATTAATGCGTACAGACATCAGGATTTGGACAATATCTATATTCACGTCGGCAATTTTAAGGATGTGGAGAAGGATTTGGACTGCGATTACGATTATGTAATGCTTATAGGCGTGTTTGAATACGGACAGGGGTATATGGGGTCCGAAACACCCTATGAAGATTTTATGAATATCTTAAAGAAGCACTTAAAACCCGGCGGACGTATGGTGATTGCCATTGAAAACAAGCTGGGGCTTAAGTACTTGGCAGGATGCAAAGAAGATCATACCGGCAAATATTTCGACGGCATTGAAGATTATCCTTCGGGCGAAGGCAGTGCGAGAACTTTCACAAGAGAAGGTCTTGAAAAAATCATGAAAAATTGCGGTGTGGAGGAATATTCCTTCTATTATCCGTACCCGGATTACAAGTTCCCTACCACTGTTTTCTCGGACCGGAAACTTCCGAAGGTGGGCGAATTGTACCAGAATATCCGCAATTTTGACAGAGACAGAGTGCTTCTGTTCGATGAGCAGAAAGCGTTTGATATGATTATAAGAGAAGGTGCTTTTGAACGATATTCCAACTCTTATATGGTGGTGATCGGGCCGGAGTTTGAAACCGAATATGTGAAATATTCCAACGACCGTGCACCGGAATTTGCGATTCGTACGGATATTGCCAAAGAACAGGGGAAGCGTATTGTACGTAAATATGCCAATACAAGTTCGGCAGAAGCGCATATTTCCAATATGGAAAATATGTATGCAAGGTTGAAAGAGGCTTATGAAGGAACGGGACTTGAAATAAATACCTGTCAAAAAGATGATTGCGCGGAATTTGAATTCTTAGAGGGTGTTACCCTGGAAGAAATTCTGGACGAACTTTTGATGAAGGATAAAAAAGAAGAATTCCTTGCATTAATAGACAAGTACCGCACTATTATTACAAAAGGCTGTGAGGCCGAAGTTGCGGATTACGACTTGATTTTCCAGAATATTATGGTTAGCGGTGAGCGATGGACCGTAATTGATTACGAGTGGACGTTTGACCGCAAGATTTCTGCGGAACTTTTATTTAGAAGAGCGTTGTATTGCTATTTTGCAGACCGCAAGAGCAGGGAGAAAGCCAAAGAGTGGATTGCGGCATTTTATAATGATGCTACTTTGTTTGAAGGCAAACTCTGGGAGACTGTTTTAAAAGCGGAGAAAGAGTTCCAGCGCTTCGTGCAGGGAGACTATATGGCGGTATCCGAATTACGTCATGCCATCGGTAATCCCGTGTATTCTTTGGATTACCTTTTGGATGCGGTAGGCGCAAGAAACAACGGAATCCAGATATACGAAGATTACGGAAAGGGCTTTTCGGAAGAACAGTCCTATCGTATTCATCAAATTGCCCGCATAGGCGATGTATATGAATTTGATATAAAATTAAATCAAGATTTAACAAATGTAAGAATAGACCCTTGCGACAGACCTTGTATTGTAAATGTCGAGTCTGTATTGTTTGAGGGTGAAGAAAAGGTATCTGCGCTTGCAGGCAAGGGAAAGAACGGAATGCGTTCCCATAATGGTGTGAGACTGACGGATACGTCCTTCTTCTTTGCGGATTGTGACCCGCATTTTCAGTGGAAGGTATCGGAATATGCCAAGAAGGCGGATGCGGTATTGCATGTAAAGTTGAAGATGGAATACCTTTCGCCGGAAATTGCGCAGAAGTTGTATGCGGGTTTTGGCATCAAAGGAAAACTTGGGAGTGGTAGATAAGAATGCTAAACGGTCTGAAACGAAAAATTCAGAATTGCATGATTGATCGTTGTATCAAAGAGTATGAGGCGGATTTGAAAGCACAGCAGAATGCCTATGATGCTTTTATGTTAAAGCAGGAAGAAAAACTGCGTCGTACCTACGAGAACAAGGCTTGTAATCTTACTGCCAAAGTTATGACAAAAGAAGAATTTGCAGAAGTTTGCGGGCATTTTGAAGAGGTTCAGGCGGATGTGCTGATTGTGGTAAATTCCTGCGGTGTCTTGAATCCTGTGGCCGAAAAGGCAATTTTATGTTGTTTTGAAGAGAATCCCCAGGGCAAGCTTTTATATGCGGATGAAGACGTGTGCATCGGTAAAGAGGGGGATTTGGAAACCTTCTGCCAGAGAGGCGTAAAACTTTCGGAACGCTGTTATCCGAACTTAAAGCCTATGCCGTCGCCGGAGACATTTTTATCCTATCAGTATTTGGGCAATATTTGGGCGGTTCGCACTGAATTGTGCAAAGAGATTGAGTGGCCGGCAGATTGCGATAAGAAGCAGGCTGAGTACGCGTTTCTGTTAAAGGCGTGGGAAATAGCAGGAAATACGGGAATTTTACATTTGCCTGAAATTCTGTATCATAAGTTTGAATTACGAAGAAAAAATGAGAACGGAAGTTTTTATTCCAGGGAAGAAATGGAACGCACATTGCGGGAAGAAGACTTCTATGAGGGAAATGAGCCCGGTTACAATGCCATAAAAGAGGTATATTTCCATAGACAGGACATTGAATGCAAGATGATAACGGAAGACGGATATTCTTACCCTGTTTATCCGGTGCCTGCTGAAACTATGGTCAGCATATTGATTCCTTCAAAGGATAACCCGGAAGTGTTACGTAAGTGCATTTCATCCATATATGAGAAGAGTACGTATAAAAAGTTTGAAATCGTTGTAGTGGATAACGGAAGCAACGAACAGAACAAGGCGATAATAGAGAAAATGAAAGAGAAATATCCTTTTACCTATCTCTATCAGCCTATGGATTTTAATTATTCTAAAATGAACAATATTGCATCAAAAGAAGCAAAGGGCGAGGTGCTGTTGCTTCTTAACGATGATATGGAAGTGGTAACGCCGGACTGGCTGGAACGTATGACCGGACAGCTTATGCAACAGGGAATCGGTGCCGTAGGTGCGAAACTTTTGTACCCGGATTCCACATTGATTCAGCATGTGGGCATCACCAATGCGGTAGACGGACCGGTGCATAAACTTCTGAGAAAAGACGATACCGCATCTTATAATCACGGAAGAAATAAGCTGGTTTACAACGTAATCGGTGTGACCGGTGCCTGCTTGATGGTCCGAAAGAGTGACTTTGAGAGACTGGGCGGATTGAAAGAAGACTTGCGGGTTGCCTACAACGATGTGGATTTGTGTTTTTCACTATATGAAGCAGGGCTTCGCAATGTTATTCGAAACGATGTAATTTTATATCATCATGAGTCTTTGAGCCGTGGTGCGGACATTATGTCGGAAGAGAAAATGAAACGCTTAAAATGGGAACGCGATTATTTATACAGTTGTCATCCGCAGTTTTATTGCAAGGATCCTTATGAGGGTGCCAATAACAGCGGTGGTGCGGAATTCGGTGTGCAGATTCAGCCGGATTATGACTGTATCCGAAGTAAAAAGGACGGCATTTCGGTAAGCGGTGTTGATTATACGGCATATCCTGCCGGAATTTATGTGGGCTTTGACCGCATCGAGAAAGATGCATTTCTAAAGGCGCGGGAGCAGGATATTTACGTGGTACAGGGCTATGCAATTCTGCCGGAGTCGGATAACTGTAGGTATGATTTTGAAATGATTTTCCAAGGAGACGGGCGGAATTATCGCCTGCCTGTGGAAAAGAAATTACGCCCGAATATGTCAGCAGGCTTTCCAAATGCGGTACGCCTGGAACTTTGCGGTTTCTATTGCTGGGTTACGGCATCGGATTTACCGAAAGGGGATTATCGCATCGGTTTGTATGCAACAGACCGCTGTTCACGCCAGAAACTTTTCCAGGATACCGGGCGTGTGCTGACTATTGAGTAAGCGTTTGTAAAAGGAATATGCGTTTGGAACGAAGCAAAAAATATTAAAATTTGTGATAAAAAATATCAAATAAAATAGGAAATACCAACCTGATATGGAGATTGTCATGGACAACGAAAAGCAGTTGCAGGAGCTTAACTTTTATAAAGAGGAGCTTCGCAAATTAAAAGAAGAAAATATTGAACTTGCATCCAAAATCACCACGCTGGAAGCGCAGAAGGTTGAAGTGGAGCAGAAACTGGCGCAAATCAAAGGAAGTCTTCCATGGAAGCTTTCCAAACCTTTGCGTCTGGTTCGTGTGGCTTTTATCCGCTTGGGATATTACAAATCCCCGAAGAAAATTGCCCGTAAAATCCGCAATAAGCGTCTTGAAAAACGTGCGTACAAGTATTTCGGAACAGAGTCTCTTCCCGATAGTACAACGCGTATGGAGCAGGAGAATTGGGAATTCAAAGAGAATCATAAAATCTCCATCTTGGTGCCTTTGTACAATACACCGGAGAATTTCTTACGTGAGATGATTGATTCCGTACTTACCCAGACCTATAAAAATTGGGAACTTTGTCTTGCAGACGGTTCCGATGCGGAGCATGATTTCGTAGGTAAAATATGCCTTGATTATGCAGAAAAAGATAAGCGAATCGTATATCATAAGTTAGAGAAAAATGAAGGTATTTCCGGAAATACCAACCAGTGCTATAAGCTGGCAACCGGCGATTACATCGGTCTGTTTGACCATGATGATATCCTTCATCCGTCAGTGCTTTTTGAGTATGCAAGGGTGATTGAGGAGAAGGGTGCCGATTATGTTTATTGCGACGAGGCTACTTTTACGGGGGATAGCATCAATAATATGATTACCCTGCATTTTAAGCCGGATTACGCGGTAGATACCTTGAGAGCGAACAATTACATCTGTCATTTTAGTGTGTTTAAGAAGACTCTTTTACAGGAAACAGAGCTGTTCCGCAAGGAATGTGACGGCAGCCAGGACCACGATATGATTCTTCGCCTGACAGGCATTGCGAAGAACGTGGTGCACGTGCCCAGAATCCTTTATTACTGGCGTGCCCATGCAGGCAGTGTGGCAAGCAATATCAATGCAAAGACCTATTGTATCGATTCTGCCAAAGGGGCGGTTTCCGATCACTTGCATAAATACGGCATTTACAATACGGCCATTACAAGTACCAGGGCGTTTGAAACGATTTTCCGCCTGCAGTATGAGCTGACTACGGAGGGTATGGTTTCTGTAATCATTCCAAATTGCGACCACGTAGAGGAACTCCGTAAGTGCGTGGAAGCTATCCGTAGGAAGAATTCTTACGAAAATTATGAAATTCTCATAGCGGAGAATAACAGCAAGGACGAGGCAACTTTTCAATATTACAAAGAATTGGAAAAAGACCCGAAGGTACGCATTTTAAAGTACGAAGGCGAATTCAATTACGCCCGTATCAATAATTTTGCGGCCAAAGAAGCAAAGGGCGAGTTTTTACTTCTTTTAAATAATGATGTGGAATTCATCAATAAGGATTTTATCAAAGAATTATTGATGTATGCCCAGCGTAGTGACGTGGGTGCGGTAGGCGGTAAGCTTCTGTTTCCGGACGATACCATTCAGCATGCGGGTATTGTGATTGGTCTTGGTGCGCACAGAACGGCAGGACATATCCATTATAAGGATGAAAATACGCACATCGGCTATATGGGACGCTTGTGTTATGCACAGAATGTATCTGCGGTGACCGGCGCTGCACTTATGGTTAAGAAAGCGGATTACGACGCCGTCGGCGGTTTGGATGAGAATTATGCGGTGGCCTTGAATGATGTGGACTTCTGTCTTCGTTTAAGAGAAAAAGGCCTTTTGAACGTGTTT
>JAGAQZ010000138.1 GCA_017622505.1 Lachnospiraceae bacterium | reverse complement strand
TACGGATGAGCTACTGGATGCACTGCTTGAAAAAATTGTGGTTTATGCAGACAAGACCATAGAATTAAGATGGAAGTTCTCAAACAGAAGCAACTAAGGATTGAGGAAGATTGTATCAGCTTTTGGTAGATTATCTGTCAATAGCTGATATAATGGAAGGGAAGAAAAAAGTTTAGGAAAATGTTGTCAACTACTTGACACAAGAGGGAGAGGCGCAGCCGGATTTGACAAAGTGTTCTGCCTTGGCAAAGCTTTTTGATGTTACCTTGGATGAACTCGTAAATTATGACAGTAAAGAGGCGCAGGGTATTCCTATCGGCCCGAAGGGCAAGTATATGTTCGGTATGGTGACGGTAGGAGATAAAGGACAGATTGTTATTCCGGCCAAGGCCAGAAAGATTTTTGATATTAAAACCGGTGATAAACTGATTGTGCTTGGTGATATTGAGCAGGGACTTGCAATGGTTAAGGCTGATTTTATAACGGACTTTTTTCATCGGAAAAAGTAACTGGAGGAGATTGAAATGGAAAGTATAAAGAATGAATTACCTTGTAATAAAACAGAAGTGTCAAATAAAGATAACATCAACGGGAAGTATGCCGGCAGAAAGCATTACATAGATAATATTCGCTGGACGACAGTGGTGTTGGTGATTGTATATCATGCAATTTATATGTTTAATAGTCTGGGAATTATTACAAACCTGGCGGAGCCTGGAATTCCCGAAATGGATTTTTTGGGTGCAATTGTGTATCCTTGGTTTATGGTACTGCTTTTTGTAGTGGCAGGTATGAGTGCAAGATATTCCCTGGAGAAACGTGGCGGTAAAGTATTTGCTAAGGACAGAACAATTAAGTTGTTGATTCCTTCATTTGCGATTATTTTATTATTCGGCTGGATAAACGGCTGGATTACGGATTTGGAAATTGATATGTTTAAAGATGCACCGATTGAGGTGCCGGGCATAGTAAAATTCATTATATATTGTATGTCGGGTATAGGACCCTTATGGTTTGCAAGGGAACTGTTCTTTGCATCTATGTTACTTTTATTGATTCGTAAAATCGATAAAAAAGATAAGCTTTACGAATTGGGCGGAAAGGCAAACATTATCGTTTTGATTGCATTGTTTGTGGCGGTTTGGATTAGCAGTTTCCTTTTTAACACACCGATTATCGAAGTGTATCGTAACGGTATTTATTTCTTTACCTTCTTCTTGGGATATTATGTGTTCTCCCACGAGGAAGTGACGGACAAACTTGTAAAATGGAAAATTCCCCTTTTAATTGCTACTGTTTTGGCAGGCGTGGGATACGGACTTCTCTTTTATGGGGAGAATTATACAACCAAAGAATGTTTAAGACATATTGTAACCAATTTGTACTGCTGGCTGGCGGTGCTTGCGATTATCGGCTGTTTCAAGGCTTGGTTTAATAAGACCAATGCATTTGCGATGTATATGACCAAAGCTAATTTCGCCTTTTATGCATTGCACTATACGGTAATGCTGGTATATGCATACCTTTGGGTAAGAAATACGGAATTTCCGCTGATTTGGCACTATATCGTACCTTTGGCGGCGACTATAATCACATTGCCGGTTTTATATGAAATCATAAAAAGAATCCCGGTACTTCGTTTCTTGATTTTGGGCATAACAAAGTCTTCAAAAAAGAAAGAAGTAAAAGAAGAGAAGGCGTCATAAGCCCGATTAGCACATAGACATAATAAAAGCCCTTTTATAAGACGTTAATCTTGTAAAAGGGCTTATTGTATGTAGTCGAAATAAATTAGTAAGCTACGTGGTAAGTATCTTCTACCATTTCAAACAAATAGTAGTTTTCCGGGTTGAATTCTACTGACACATAGTGTAAATAGCCATCATTTGTTTCATCAAAGCACCATGTAACTAAATATCTGTCATAGGACGGATAGTAGCAATAAAGCTGATATGCTGTCATACCATCAAGTGTTACTGTGGCACCGGTAATGGATTCCTGGTCAACCTCCGGGTCGTTTAAAAGAACGGAAGAAAGGGTCTGGGCAAAGGTTTTGGCGTCTGCTATAGAACCATCGTAATATTGCATGGTTACAATGTTATTTCCGGTAATATCAGAGTATTGTAAATTCGGAACTTCAATTTCTACGTCATTCGTAAATGGCATAAAGTCGGAAGGAACATCTACATAACCAAAAATTTCATCACCGATACGTTGGGTATCTTCATATCCTGTGTCAGAAGAAGAATCTGCATACGAGTAGAAATAAATCATATCCTGGTTGTCCATACGAATCATATCATGGTAATAGGTATCGCCGTCAAGATATTCAAATCCAATATAAGCAATGATATCTTCTTCGTAGGGACCAACATACTCACCGTATTCATAAACTTCAATGTCAGAGAATACAAGGCAGAAGTAGTCTTCGCCTTCGCCAAGGTCGCTTGTTGCTTCAAGCTGTTCGTCTTCGGTTAAACCGTACTCTGAAAGTTCGGCACAGACATAATCAATTGCGTCTTCGTTATAATATTTTGAGAAAGAAGCAATATAGTAGTTTTCTGCATCTTCATAAAGTACTGCCTGATTCTGGGTGAATAACCACATTGCGTCCTCATCATCCAAATCATACCAGGCATCGGCATTTGCTAAGTCGTTTGCTAAGTCGGAATAGTCCGGTTCGGAAAGTTCTTCTTCCTCACTGAAATCGTCGAAATCAAATTCGTATTCGGATTCAGACTCGGATTCGGGTTCTTCCGATTCTACAATAACGGAAGTGGGGCCGTCAGAACCACCCATTATGTTTTGAAGCATTCTGAAGGGGAAGCATCCGGTCAGTGACATTGCTAATATTGTGCAACAAAGAATTGCAAGAATCTTTCGTGTTTTCATTTTATTCTCCTTTTACATATGTTAAAATTGTTCTATCGCAACAATTTTAGCAGAATATATACGAAAATGAAAGTATAATTTGCGTAGTCTTTTATAATGGAAAAAAACACACCAATCAAGGAGGGTATACCAATGGTTAATGTAAAAGGGAAATGGGCGTTTATAACAGGTGCAGCAAGAGGCATCGGATATTTATCGGCACTTTTTATGGCAGAGAAAGGATGCAACCTAATTCTTCACAGCAGGGATTTGAAACACACCAAGAAAGTTGTGGAAGAGTGTGAAGCTTACGGTGTAAAAGCAGTAGCCGTTGCTGCGGAACTGGTAAATCCGGACAGCGTCAAAGCGATGCTTGCAGAAATTGATAAACTTGGCGTGGACGTGGACATTGTGTTAAATAATGCGGGAATGCAGATTGCATACCGTACGGAATATTTTGAGACACCGGTATCGGATTATACGGACAGTTTCTTGATTAATACGATTGCGCCGGCACTGATTTGCTATCATTTTATGCCGAAGATGAAGGAAAAGGGATTTGGCCGTATTGTAAATACTACAAGCGGTATTCGTCTGGATCCTTATCAGGCAGGATATTCGGCAAGTAAGGCTGCTTTAAATAAAATCACCGTGGATTTAGGTTTTACAGTGGAAGGAACGGACGTTATTTTAAGTTTGGCAGATCCCGGCTGGTGCCGTACCGACCTTGGCGGAGATAAGGCACCGAATTCACCCGAAAGTGCATTGCCCGGTGTATTGGTTGGTGCTTTCGTAGATGATAAAAAATCCGGCCGGTTATTCTCGGCTCAGGATTTTGCGGGAATGACCTTGGAAGATGCCGTGAAGATGGCCGAAGAGAAGGTTCAGCCTTTAGAGTCTTATGCTGATTAGAAGGAATTAGAAATTTTATTATATAAAATAAGAGAAAATAAAGCAGTTTCAGTCTTGAAAACATTGACCGAAACTGCTTTTAATGTTATATTAATGGTTAGACGCTTTAAAGCGTTAAATTGACAAAAGCAAAATTTGGAAGGGGATTAAAATGCCTATTACAGAATTTTTAGAGAGAAATGCGAGAGAGTTTCCCAATGACGTATGTCTTGTGGAAATGAATCCCGAAATAAAAGAAGACCGTCGCGTAACCTGGAAGGAATATGAGTTGATTGAACCCAGTGCCAAAACCAGTTACAGACGTGAAATTACCTGGAGTGTATTCAACGAGAAGGCGAACCGTTTTGCAAACCTTTTGATTCAGAGAGGAATTCAGAAGGGCGATAAGGTAGCAATTCTTATGATGAACTGCCTGGAGTGGTTGCCTATTTACTTCGGTATTTTGAAAACCGGTGCTTTGGCAGTGCCTTTGAACTTCCGTTATTCTTCCGATGAAATTGAGTACTGCGTGAATTTGGCAGAGGTTGATATCCTGGTATTCGGACCTTCTTTTATCGGTCGCGTGGAAGAAATTGCAGACCGTATCAGCAAGGGAAGATTATTAATGTATGTTGGTGAAGGTTGCCCGAGTTTTGCAGATGATTATAATTCACTTGCAGCAAACTGTTCCAGCCAGAGCCCTGACATAGCAATCGATGATCAGGATTATGCAGCAATTTATTTCTCTTCGGGAACCACAGGCTTCCCCAAAGCGATTTTACATAAACATGAGAGTTTGGTGCATTCCTGCAAGGTAGAGCAGAATCACCACGGACAGCAGAAGGACGATGTATTTTTATGTATTCCGCCTTTGTACCATACCGGTGCGAAGATGCATTGGTTCGGAAGTCTTTTATCAGGAAGCAAAGCAATCCTTTTAAAAGGAACCAAGCCGGAATTTATCCTTGATGCGGTATCCAAAGAAAAATGTACCATCGTATGGTTGTTAGTGCCTTGGGCGCAGGAAATCTTAGAAGCCATCGAGAGTGGTAAAGTGAATTTGGATGATTACGAGTTAGACCAGTGGAGACTGATGCATATCGGTGCACAGCCCGTACCACAGAGTTTGATTAAGAAGTGGAAGAGCATCTTCCCGAACCACGATTATGACACCAACTACGGTTTATCAGAGTCCATCGGACCGGGTTGCGTACATCTCGGTGTTGAGAATATACATAAGGTAGGTGCCATCGGTAAGGCAGGCTACGGCTGGGAAGTTAAAATTGTGGATGAGAACCGCAATACCGTAGCCAAGGGCGAAGTTGGTGAGCTTGCAGTCAAAGGCCCCGGTGTTATGACCTGTTACTACAGAGATGAAAAGGCAACCAATGAAGTTTTGGCAGACGGTTGGTTATTTACCGGCGATATGGCGCAGGAAGACGAAGACGGTTTTATCTTCCTTGTAGACCGTAAGAAAGACGTTATCATCAGTGGTGGCGAGAACCTTTACCCTGTACAGATTGAAGATTTTATCCGTACCAACGATAAGGTACATGACGTAGCGGTAATCGGCTTACCTGATAAGCGTCTTGGTGAAATTGCAGCTGCCATCATTGAATTAAAAGAAGGCATGGAAATGACCACAGAAGAAATGGATGAGTTCTGCTTAGGTCTTCCCAGATACAAGAGACCCAAAACCATTATTTTTGCAGATATCCCGAGAAATCCGACGGGTAAAATAGAGAAGCCGAAGCTTCGCGAGAAGTACGGTGCAGGCAAGTTGATTGCAGATCAAAACATGAGATAATTGTTTGGACAGCAGAAATGATTAGACATAGTTTGGCAAACTTGTTTGCATAAAGCTATGGCTGAACATTTCTATTGGACGAATTTCGTTCAGCGAGGAAATTCGCAGAATTTTCGATGCTGGTGTCCAAACAATTATTACAGTACAGAAAGGAAATATACAATGAGCGAAGTGAAAATTATGTTAGGTAATGAGGCCATTGCCAGAGGTGCTTTTGAAGCAGGCGTGAAAGTGTCTGCGGCATATCCCGGCACACCCAGTACCGAAATTAGTGAAAATATCGTAAAATATCCCGAAATTTATGCAGAATGGTCACCCAATGAAAAGGTAGCAATGGAAGTTGCCATCGGTGCATCCATCAGTGGTGTAAGAGCTATGGCATCGATGAAGCACGTTGGTGTTAACGTGGCTTCCGATCCCCTTTACACAATCTCTTACGGTGGTGTAAACGGCGGACTTGTTCTTGTGGCAGCAGATGACCCCGGTCTTTATTCTTCACAGAATGAGCAGGATTCCAGATGCGTGGCAAGAGCGGCTATGGTGCCTGTTTTAGAGCCTTCTGACTCGCAGGAAGCCAAAGATTTTATGAAGTATGC
>JAGAQZ010000137.1 GCA_017622505.1 Lachnospiraceae bacterium | reverse complement strand
TGAGCAATGGCTCCTTAAGATATTTTGGAATTTTGGTCGAGGACATTATATCAAAAAAAGGGAGGTCATTGCTTTTTTATTTGCAAACTCCCGAAAATAAAGGTTTTAAAAAGAAAAATAGGTAGTAGATTTGACACTACCGTAAGAAAGTTAGAGGCTTAAAAATGAATGAGATTAATGCAATGAAAGAAAGTGCAAATAAGGCACTTAAACTGACAAAAGATATTAATACACTTGTGACAGTTATTTTTATTTTATCTTTGATGGTTGGGATTGGGTTATTAATGTTAAGTATTTTTGACCCATATTGTGATGTGAGTTTCTTGGGGGCTTTAATTATTGTTGTTAGTGTAATATTATCCTATGGTACTATGAGATTAGGTATATACATAGTGGAACTATTAGCACATGCTAATATTGTTAAAGCAAGTGAAATGCTTTCAACAGTTACAAAGATTACAGAAGACAATGGAACTGTTTAGATATTATTATGATTAAGAATAGAGGCAGAGGATTATTCCTCTGCCTGTTCTTTTAATTCTGCTTTATATTTATAATATGAGTTTCTAGAAATGCCGGCAATTTTGATAACTTCTGAATCTGTATTTGTTCCATTGAAGTCCTTGCTATTTTTTAAGATGATTTCTTTTGCAAGAACTTCTTTTTTGGTTCTATATTTGTTGCCAGAAATCCTTCCTATCTGCTTGCCATTCAGTTTTGCAGTTTTGATTCCCTCTGATGTTCTCTGATGCAAGTCCTTGACTTCCTTCTCTGCCTGTTCAAAGGCAATTCTAATCTGTGCTTTTGCCAAGTCAATAGTGTACTTATTCAATGCCTCAATAATGTTGTTAATGAACTCATCTGTGGCTTTATTGCCTGTGTTTAACTTAATCTCAATCTGGTTCTGCAAAGCCTGTCTGTAGACCTCTGTATTGATGTGAGGCTCTTTCAGAAAGACAAGAGTAATTCCCATGTTAAAGAGTGCCTCATACAGTTCACACCCCTCATCTGCATTTCTGGAGAATCTGGAAACTGAATCAAAGATGATTCTTACCTTGTGGGTGTCTGCTTGTTTGCTTGCCAGTTTATAAAGTTTGTTCCAGTCCTTCCTGCCTACTGTCTTTGTGCCTGTATAGGTTTCTTTTACAATGTGTGCATTAGGATAGAGTTCTAAAATGTTTCTTTCTTGTCTGTCAATGTTCTGTTTGGGTGTTGAGATTCTACAGTATCCATAATCAATGTATTCCATGTTCTTGTTCTCCTTTATCAATAGTATCAAAATAAACGAACCTTTAATTTGGTACTTCAATAGTAAACCATTTTTGGAGATTTGTCAATAATTTTGGTACAAATTCTTGAAAGGTTTATTTTGGTACTAAAAGATAAAAACTTTTTTTGGAAATTTTCACACAAAAGCCAATTGTGTACCATTTATTGTACATACCTATTGATATAATAAGCACATAAAAATCAACAACTTAAGTACAACTTAAGAACAAGAAGAAAAGGAGAAAAGAAAACTATGAACAACTCAAAAACAAAATCAAAAGGCTATGTATTAAATTTGGTAGAAGGAAAGATTATTATTACAAAATCATTCCTTAATAAGTCAAGTGAATATGGTTCAGATGAGTACAATATTTTAGTAGGATTAAGGAAAGATTTTCCTGATTTTAAGATTGAAGAAAAGAAAATCAAGACTAAAGAAAACAAGAAATCGTACAAAGGCTTAAGCATTGAAGAGATGAGAAGGTTTGTCAACACAAGAGGTAAGAAGGAAGTTGAGAAATTTGAAAAGGTTTGTAATATTGCGGAAACCCAGAAAAGCAAGTATGCCATTATCAAGAAATGGTTTTTGGATAATTATAAAGATATTTACGTTTCCGAAATTGAAACTATTAAAGTTGATTTGGAATACAAAGAGAATAGTATCAATGTTGTAGAAACCGAAAAGAAATCGGCTTAATTTTGAAAGGAGATTATAAATTATGAGTATGAAAATTGATATGGTTAATAACTGCATTTTTATTAGTAGAGCATTTTACGAAGAATCACAGGAATATGGAAGTGAAGCATATACCAGATTACAGTTGGCAAAAATGGAAAATCCTAACATGAAGGTTATTGTTCAGACTACAAGAAGAGGAAACAGAGCAAATGCAAATAAAGGTTTAACTTATGATTACATGAGAAGATTTATCAGAACAATGGATAGAGATAACTTATACACTTTTGATGAAGTTATTGAACACTATGAAGATTTTGGTCAGACTGGTGGAGAACTTTATAATAATGTAAAAGAGTGGTTTTTGATGACTTACCCCAGACACAGAGAAATGATTGTGGAAACTGTTCCCCAGAAAGTTGCTTGAAACTTTCTGGGTGTGGGGGCTCATATCTGGGATAAGAGAGAAATTGAACTCCCGCTTTCCTTATCCTTGCCCTTCTTCCGCACCAAAAAAATATTTGGAAATAAAAAATGGCTTATTGTGTGAGAGTGTGAAAGTTTTAGTAAAAAGGGAAAATCATGGGAGATTATGGATTATTACAGAAGATTCCTGCTCTTGTATGCCATTGCAAAGCTTTGCTTTGCAATGCCCTTGGAATTGCACAGAGTGCAATTCCATAATCAAAAGTAAGAAAAGTATATAAAATTTTGATTACTCATATTATTAAATATTAAGAATAATCAAAATTTTATGTGAATGTAATCATTTTTTCAAATGTTTGTCCTATTGTATGGTAACTTCCTTCTTCATCTTTGATAGTGACAGTAGATACAACAAAAGTCCAATCATCAAATTTGATTCTTTGTAAGGCTCTAACAGACCTGCTGATTACTTGTGAACTGACATTAAGTTCTTTTGCCATTTCTGTATATTTAATAGGCTTATTATTATTGATAGGATAGATTAAAAGAAAGACTTTCAAAATGTTTTCCCATGATGTATCACTATTACATTCTCTAATTAGTTTATACCATTCCTTTTTTATTTTTATAATATTCTTATCCTTTTCAGCAGAGAAGGATAGTGAGATTGTATATCTGGTATTATCTTTTACTACTTTAATGTAATTATTGTTTTCTAAAAAAGTAAGGCTATTTTTAATGCCTTGAATGTTTGTAGAAGAGTTTCCAATACCTAATTCAGTACATAATTCTTTTAATGTGCCTCTGTAGGCTCTGTGATTATCTGCCAGTACAGAAATCATAGTTAAGATTCTAAAATTACATTTCTCTAGTGGCAACCAATCTTCTGTAAATTCCAATTCAGTTTTCTTTGATTGCATCTATTATCTCCTTTGTTATTTCTTTTTTTAATGTTTCCTTGGATACAATTTGTATTGTCTTGTATGTGGTATCTTTTAGCCGGTGTCCGCAGGTCTTGTCATATATTTTTTTATGCTCTTGTTTTAGTCTATAGACAGGATTCTCTTTGTCTGTAATAAGATTATCCATGTGGTGTTTTCTCATTGTTTTCACTCCTTTTTTAATTTTATTTTCTATAATAATTATAACAAAAATTTTTAATAAAATAAATTTAAGGGCTCTTTATGATTGGTTCATAAGAGCCCTCATTTTCATTTTAAAACCGCAGAGAAAATTGATTTTTTCTTCTGTGGTTAGTGTTTTGAAATGTTCAAAAACTAGGTTATACATTGCTTCTCCTTTTGCTGTTTATCATATCAACATTGTTGTAGAACTTTTCTATGTGATGTTCTCTCTTGTATCTTTTATACACTGAACTTTCAGATAGATGTGTCTTGGGAGATAGGTTGAGTTTCTCTTTTGTTTCTTTTGTGCCTATCTCATTTGAAAAGTATTTATCCAGAATGGGAACTGCCAATTCATAGTCAATAGAAGTTCGTCTTTTTACTTTGTCTTTGTTATAGGTGCGGTTATGGATAACCGCATGGCAGCAGGCACATAAAAGGATTAAATTGTCATAGTCATCAGTTCCATTTTCTGATTTTGGAATAATGTGGTGTACTTCCAGATAATCATTACTTCCGCAAATGGCACATTGACTATTCCAGAAGAGTTCAACTTTTCTTCTTGTTGCTTTTGTTATCATTGAAATATCTAACTCCTTTTTAGATACTTCAAAAAGCATGTAAAATAATTGTTGTACTTTGTCCTAATGCTCTTGTAAATTATAGAAAATTCTTAATAGTTGTAGAAGAGTTGTAGAATTGTTGTTAAGGTTAAAACCCCTTGAAAACAGGGTGGGAAGGGTATAGAATACCACTATAAAAGTACACTTTTTAGAAAGTACAACATTTAATATTTTTGATGAGTTGCAAAGTGTAAAAGTACACTTTTCTTCCACTCTTGTTTTAGGATATAGGCAAAAAATAAGAGGTAAGATTTCTCTTACCCCTTAAATTCAAGGCTATTTCTTAACTGAAATATCTTTTTAATAGTCCTTCGAATGCCTTACCGTGTCTAGCTTCATCGCGAGCCATTTCATGAACGGTGTCGTGGATTGCATCCAAGTTAGCAGCTTTTGCTCTCTTAGCGAGATCAAACTTACCTGCTGTGGCGCCGTTTTCTGCTTCAACTCTCATTTCAAGGTTCTTCTTAGTAGAATCTGTTACAACTTCGCCTAATAATTCAGCAAATTTAGCAGCATGTTCTGCTTCTTCCCAAGCAGCTTTCTCCCAGTAAAGACCGATTTCGGGATAGCCTTCTCTGTGAGCAACTCTTGCCATTGCAAGGTACATACCAACTTCAGTACATTCTGCTATATAGTTTGCACGTAAATCCTCTAAAATATCCTCGCTACAACCTTGCGCAACACCTACAACGTGTTCAGCTGCCCAAATGCGTTCGTTACTTTGTTGCGTAAATTTGGAAGCAGGAACGCCACATTGAGGACATGTGTCCGGCGCATTATCTCCTTCGTGTACATAACCGCATACGGAGCAGACAAATTTTTTGCTATCGGCAATTGACGTAAGATTTTCGTTAACATTAGTAGCGGGTATTTCTGCAGCTTCATTAAAATATTCAAAATCCTCAGCACCGTGTTTGCAAAGTGGGCAAATATAATCTGCGGGAAGTTCTTTACCTTCATAAACATGGCCACAGATTTTGCATTTCCAGCCTTCTTTTGCAATAGGCTTAGGAGCTGCTTTTTTGATGGTAGACTGATAGTAACCATAGGAGCAACATTCGCCGGCAGAAAGGACTTCGCCATCGGTTAATTCGCCGATGAAAAGAGTATGGCTGCCTAAATCATGCGATTCGGTTACTTTTAAGGATAAAACGGCATTGGCATATTTTGTTAGATAAAGTAAGCCATTCTCGCTACGTGCTACATCCGTAAAATCAGCAAACTTGTTTACATTATACCCTGACTGCATTCCAAAATGTTGAAAGAGAGAGTAGGGTGCATCCGATGTAATCGATGAAAGATTAAATACTCCTGTGGCGAGAATCATATCGTGTGTAAGATTACCTTTAATGGCTGCAATAGATATACGGGTAGGATTGTTTGCAACTTGCACGGCTGTATTGATAATGCAGGCATTGTCGCGACCGTTTTCTTTGGCGGAGAGTAAATATACGCCATAGGTAATATTGTATAATGCTTTTGTATTCATAGGTCCCCCAATCTTTATCCGGTGTGTATAATTTTATGCAGTAATAGCAGCTACGCCGTGCCACTCATAGCCTCTTCGAGGCTATTTCGTTTCGGGCTGTCGCAAAAGCTATGCCGTGCCACTCATAGCCTCTTCGAGGCTATTTCGTTTCGGGCTGTCGCAAAAGCCACGCCGTGCCACTCATAGCCTCTTCGAGGCTATTTCGTTTCGGGCTGTCGCCCTATAAAAATGTAACAATAGACGCTCCTGCGAGTAAACTCGCGGAGCGCTATCATTACATTTTTGCACGGCTTGTAGCTTACGAAAAGTATCTCTTCAACAAGCCTTCAAATGCCTTACCGTGTCTTGCTTCGTCGCGAGCCATTTCATGAACAGTGTCATGGATAGCATCCAAATCAGCAGCTTTTGCACGTTTTGCAAGGTCAAACTTACCTGCTGTAGCGCCGTTTTCTGCTTCAACTCTCATTTCAAGGTTCTTCTTGGTAGAATCTGTTACAACTTCACCTAATAATTCAGCAAATTTAGCAGCATGTTCTGCTTCTTCCCAAGCAGCTTTCTCCCAGTAAAGACCGATTTCAGGATAGCCTTCTCTGTGAGCAACTCTTGCCATTGCAAGGTACATACCAACTTCAGTACATTCACCCATATAGTTTGCACGGAGGTCTTCAATAATGTCTTCGCTACAACCCTGCGCTACACCTACAACGTGTTCAGCTGCCCAAACTTTATCCTCGCCCTGTGCTGTAAACTTAGAAGCGGGAACGCCACACTGAGGGCATTTCTCGGGTGCTGAATCTCCTTCATGAACATAACCACATACCTGACATACATACTTCATAATCTTAATCTCCTTTGCTTTTAAAAATTTTACATTGTTCAGAGTCAATTTGTAAAATTGCCTCTTATGAATTTGTTAAAAATTAGTACTGCAATTCCTTGCAATCTGAACATCTGCCGTGGAAACAGGCGTTGTAGTAATCGATTACCCCATTAAAATGTTTCTGCGCTTCTGCGCTTAAGGAAACCTGCATCTCCATGGGAATGTCCTGTACACAACTGCAACTGTCGCATACAAAATGATAATGATTTGATACATCTGCGTCGAAACGATCCGTATTACCATTCACGTGCAATCTCTGGATTTCGCCAACTTCTTCCAGTAGTGCAAGATTACGGTAAACAGTTCCCAGGCTGATATTCGGATGGTCTTCGCGTACTGCGGTATAAATCTGATCCGCCGTGGGATGGTCCTTTCGCGACATTAGAAATGCTTTAATTGCTTCTCTTTGTTTACTGTACTTTAGATTCATAGCTGGCCGGGCTCCTTCTCTTAAAGTTATTGTTGTTTTAGTCTTAATAAACAATAATAGTAACGATTACTGATATTAGAATATCATATTTTATTAAAATGTCAATAGGTTTTATGAAAAAAATTATAAAATTTTAAATTACTTTTATAATAATAGAAGAAAAGTGTTATGCAAAAAAACAGACAAGAAAACTTATTATATATAAGTAAACAAAGATTGAACAAAAGACCAAAATGTATTATGATAGAAGAGGTGCATTCGTATATAAAATAAGAAAGAATTTGCACACGGTTGGAGGGATTAAATATGAAGAGAATCGGTATGTTGACAAGTGGTGGCGATTGCCAGGCTTTGAATGCGGCAATGCGCGGTGTTGTTAAAACAATGAAGAACAGTAATGAAGAAGTTGAAATCTACGGATTTTTGGACGGATACAGGGGGCTCATTTACAGTAATTATCGTATGTTACAGAGTTCGGATTTTTCCGGAATTCTTACGAAGGGCGGAACGATTCTCGGTACATCAAGAACACCTTTTAAGACGATTACCGATCCCGATGAGAACGGTTTGGACAAGGTCAAAGCAATGAAGCAGAATTACTATAAGCTGAATTTGGACTGTTTGGTAATTCTCGGCGGAAACGGAACCCATAAAACAGCGAACCTTCTTCGTAAGGAAGGTTTGAATGTGGTAACGCTTCCGAAGACCATTGACAATGACTTGTACGGAACCGATATGACTTTCGGTTTCCAGAGTGCGGTGGATATCGCAACGGATTGCATCGATTGCATTCATACTACGGCAGACTCTCACGGCCGTGTATTTATTGTAGAAGTTATGGGCCACAAAGTAGGCTGGCTTACATTGAATGCAGGTATGGCTTCCGGTGCGGACATTATTTTAATTCCCGAAATTCCTTATGATATTGATAAGGTAGTGGAAGCAATCGAGAACCGCAAAAAGAACGGTAGCCGTTTTACCATTCTTGCGGTAGCGGAAGGTGCTATTTCCAAAGAAGACGCCAAATTATCCAAGAAAGAATATAAGAAGAAACTTGAAAACTGCAAGTTCCCCAGCGTGGCTTATGAAGTTGCGGCAGAAATCAAAGAAAAGACCGGCGAAGAGGTGCGTGTAACCGTGCCCGGACATACACAGCGAGGCGGAAGCCCCTGTCCTTATGACCGCGTATTTGCATCACGTCTCGGTTCGGAAGCGGCTAAGTTAATTCTCGACGGCGAGTATGGTTTTATGGTTGGTTACAAGAACCGTGAAATCGTTAAAGTTCCCCTTGAGGAAGTTGCAGGTAAATTAAAGTATGTATCACCTGATGCAAGCATTGTAAAAGAAGCTAAGATGCTTGGAATCAGTTTTGGTGACTAAAGATATAGAAAGCAGGAAAATAAATGTCATATGTGGCGTTGTATCGTAAATTCCGCCCCGATACCTTTGAAGATGTCAAAGGACAGGAAGCGATTGTTACGACTTTAAAAAACCAAATAAAGAGTAATCGTGTCGGTCACGCATATCTTTTCTGCGGAACCCGCGGTACCGGTAAAACTACCATCGCCAAAATTATGGCAAAGGCGGTGAACTGCGAGAATCCCGTGGACGGAAGTCCTTGTGGTGAGTGCGAAATGTGTAAGAAGATTTCGGCGGCAAACAGTATGAATGTCATTGAAATCGACGCGGCTTCCAACAATGGTGTAGACAATATCCGTGAAATTATTGATGAAGTAACCTATTCGCCTACGGAAGGTAAGTATAAGGTCTATATCATCGACGAGGTGCATATGCTTTCGGCAGGTGCTTTCAATGCCTTATTGAAGACCTTGGAAGAACCTCCCTCTTACGTTATTTTTATACTGGCGACGACGGAGGCTCACAAGATACCGATTACGATTCTTTCAAGATGTCAGAGATACGATTTTAAAAGAATCAGTATTGATACTATCGCGGGAAGAATTAAAGAACTTACGGATAAAGAGCAGGTGGATATTGAAGATGCGGCAGTGCGTTATATCGCTAAGACTGCGGACGGTTCCATGCGTGATGCCTTGAGCCTTTTGGACCAGTGTATTGCGTTCCACTATGGTGAGACCCTTACCTATGAGAAGGCGTTGAACGTATTGGGAGCTGTAGACAGCAGTGTGTTCGCAACCCTTTTGGACAGCGTAATTGATAAAAATATCATCGGTGCCATTTCGCTTCTGGACGAAGTGGTGATGCAGGGTAGGGAACTGCCCCAGTTTATCAACGATTTTACAATGTATTTGCGAAATCTGATGATGGTAAAGAGTGCCGATGTACCGGCGGAGGTGCTGGAGATTTCTAATGAGGCGTTGGCTGTTTTAAAGGCGGAAGCGGAGAAACTGGAACTGGAAACCATTTTCCGGTATATCAGAATTTTCTCTGAGTTATCCAATCAGATTAAATATGCGACGCAGAAGCGTATTTTAATAGAAGTTGCGATTATCAAATTGTGCAAACCGCAGACTGAATCAAAGCCGGATTCCTGGGGCGACAGAATCAGAGCCTTGGAAGATGCGGTAGAGAATGGTGTTGTGGTAACGCAGGCGCCGGCAGGCGCCGGGAGCGCGCCGGTAGCAAAGCCGGCAAGCAGACCGCAATTGCCCAAGGCAGTACCGGAAGAAGTTAAAAAGATTGCCCAAAACTGGGGACCGATTCTGGATGCTATGGGGCAACCGCTTAAGTCCATTCTTTCCAATGTGCGTTTGAGCTGGGGTGAAGGCAATGTACTTCTGATGGTAGCTGAGAATTTCATCGCATATGAGAAATTAAAAGATGAAGGAAATATGACGACTTTGCGCAATGAGTTGGAAGATTTTATCCAGAAAGAGATTCGAATCGAGCTGAAGAAGTTGGAAGACGGCCAGTATTTCGAAGACCATTACGTGGATATTATTAAGTCTTTTAATATGCCGGTGGAAGTGGAAGAGTAAATACGATAATTTTTATACGAAAGTAAAAGAAGTATTACGAAGATAAATGCATACAGTTCACATACAATTTAAAGCGATGTATGTGAAAATATAAATGTTATAAAGGAAATAAAAGGAGGATAGATCCATGGCAAAACGTGGTGGATTTCCCGGAGGCGGAATGCCCGGAAACATGAATAACTTAATGAAGCAGGCGCAGAGAATGCAGCGTCAGATGGAAGAACAGCAGAAGGAAATGGAGACCAAGGAATTCGAAGCCAAAGCCGGTGGCGGTGCGGTTTCCGTGACTGTAACAGGTTCCAGAGAAGTAACTAAGGTTGTTTTAGATCCGGAAGTAGTAGATCCCGATGATATCGAAATGTTACAGGATTTGATTATGGCAGCAACCAACGAAGCACTTCGTATGGTAGATGATGCCAACAATCAGATGATGAGCAAGATGACAGGCGGAATGAATTTGGGAGGGCTTCCTTTCTAATGGAGCTGTACAGCGGATATATAGGTAAGTTAATAGAGGAACTGGAGAAACTTCCGGGTATCGGTGCGAAGTCCGCGCAACGTATGGCTTTTCACATTATCAATATGCCGGAGGAGCGTGTAAACCGTCTTGCTAATACCATGATGGAAGCCAAAAGCAAGGTAAGATATTGTAAGGACTGCTGGACTTTGACGGACAGGGAAGTCTGTGCCGTGTGTAGCAATACTGCCAGAGATAAAAGCACCATTATGGTGGTGGAGAACACCAGAGATTTGGCGGCATATGAGAAGACCGGCAAATACAATGGCGTGTATCATGTTTTGCACGGTGCGATTTCGCCAATGATTGGGATCGGCCCTGCGGACATACGTCTCAAGGAATTGATTACCCGTTTGGAAGGCGATGTCAATGAAGTGATTATTGCCACGAATTCCAGCCTGGAAGGTGAAACAACGGCAATGTACATCAGCAAGCTGATTAAACCGACAGGCATTAAGGTGACAAGAATTGCCAGTGGCGTACCGGTGGGCGGCGATTTGGAATACATTGACGAGGTTACACTTTTACGAGCCTTGGAAGGCCGTATCGAGTTATAAAAGTAACAACTTAAGCAAAAGGAAAGCACCAAAAGTGCGATTTTAAAAAGGGAATTCTGTAAAATATAAATTTTATGGAGTGGAGGATAACATGGGAGTTACAGTTAAGAATTTCGGCAAAACAGCTGCCGGCGTGGAAACACAGCTTTATATGATTGAAAACAAGAACGGTATGAAGGCCGGCGTAACCAATTTCGGTGCGATTTTGGTGAATTTATTTGTAAAAGGTGCTGACGGCAAGGAACGTGATGTGGTTCTTGGTTTCGACAGTGTGGAAGGATATTTGGATGACGGCAATTGCTTCGGTGCTACGGTAGGCCCTATCGCAAACCGTACTGCGAATGCGAAGTTTGAGATTAACGGCGTAACTTATCAGATGGACGTAAATGACAATGCGAATAATTTACATACCAGTCATACAGAAGGCTTCCAGAAGAGAGTTTGGGATGCAACCTATGATGACAATAGCGTAACCTTCAGCCTTGTGAAAAAGGATATGGAAATGGGGCACCCCGGCGAAATGAAGGTTTCTGTTACTTATACTTTGACCGATAATGATGAATTACAAATCCACTATCATGCGGATACGGACAAAGAAACCATCATTAATATGACAAACCATACCTATTTTAATTTGGACGGTCACGATTCCACAGAGATTTATGATGAACTGCTTTGGATGAAAGCTTCCCACTATACTCCTGTTGTAAAAGGTGCAATACCTACAGGTGAAATTGCACCCGTGGCAGGAACACCTATGGATTTTACAACAGCGAAGAAAGTCGGCCAGGATATTTACTCTGATTTCGAGCAGATTGGCTTGGTTGGCGGATATGACCATAACTGGGTAATTGACGGCGCAAACGGTGAACTTCAGTTGATTGCCAAAGTGGAAGATAAGAAGTCCGGTATTGTAATGGATACTTATACAGACTTGCCCGGCGTGCAATTTTATGCAGGTAATTTTGTTGGCAAGGATATTTGCAAGGGCGGTGTTTTATACGGTCCCCGTAAGGGACTTTGCTTAGAAACACAGTATTATCCCAATTCAGCCAACGAAGCAAACTTCCCCAGACCTTTATATGGTCCGGACAAGGCATATGATACCACTACGGTTTATAAATTTTATCTTGCATAAAAATGCAAGTATTATACGTCTGTTATAGCAAACGGCGATATTTCTATGATAAAATAAGCCAAATGTGGCAATTGTTATAAAATTGTTGAAACGGAGACACAGTTATGTGGGTAAATGAAGTTGAGCAGGAATTAAAAGAGCATATCATTCCTTTTTGGATTGGTATGCAGGATAAAGAGTTCGGCGGTTTTTACGGTATGCTGGACATTGATTTGAATCTCGATAAAAAAGCAACCAAGGGTTGTATTTTAAACAGCCGTATCCTTTGGTTTTTTGCGAATGCATATTTAATGTATAAAGATGAAACCTATCTTAATATGGCGAAGCACGCATACGATTTCTTGAAGAAATATATGTTTGATGATGAAAACGGCGGTATTTACTGGGCGGTAACCTATGACGGCAAGCCTTTGGATACAACCAAGCATACATATAACCAGGCGTTTGCGGTATATGCACTTTCTTCTTATTATGATGCAACCAAAGATAAAGAGGCGCTGAAGCTGGCTTATCAGTTGGTAGACGTTATTGAGAATAAGTGCAGTGACGAAGGCGGATACCTGGAGGCTTTCGATATTAATTTTAAGCCGGCAGGTAATGACAAACTTTCTGAGAACGGTGTAGAAGCCGGACGTACCATGAATACCTTACTTCATGTATTTGAAGCTTATACTGAATTGTACAGAGTGGACGGCAAGAAAGAAATCGGCGACAGATTACGTTGGATGCTGGATATTTTCGTAGGTAAAATGTATAACCCGAAGTTGCGTCGTCAGGAAGTGTTCTTCGATATGGATTACAACACATTGATTGACTTACATTCTTATGGGCACGACATTGAAACGGCATGGCTTCTCGACAGAGGTTTGGAAGTGTTAGCGGATAAGGAATACGATAAGAAGCTTGCACCTGTAATCAGTACTTTGGAAGAAAATGTGTACAATCTTGCATTTGATGGTAATGCACTTTACAATGAATGTGAGAATGGTGTAAACGATACCAAGCGTATTTGGTGGGTACAGGCTGAGGCTATCGTCGGATTTTTGAATGCTTATACGAAGAATCCTGAGAAGAAAGAATACATTCAGGCGGTAGAGAAGATTTGGGCTTATGTCAAGGAATATATTATTGATAAAAGACCCGGTTCCGAATGGTTGTCGGAAGTGGATGAGGCAGGCGTTCCTTTTACAAGAAAGCCCATTGTAGAGCCTTGGAAATGTCCTTACCACAACGGAAGAATGTGTCTTGAGGTTGTGAAGAGAGCTAAGAAGTAGTTTTGCAGAAAAGAATAAAAGCAGTACAGTAAGTGATAATCAGATTGGAGTTTAATATGTTTCGTGATGATTTCGCATGGGGCGTTGCGAGCAGCGCTTATCAGACAGAAGGAACCGATGTAAATGACGGTCGCGGTAAATGTATCTGGGATGCATTTTCTACGGAAGGGCCGGGAACGAAGGGACAGAATGCTTTTGTGACCTGTGATCATATGCATCGCTATAAAGAAGATTTTGCGCTGATGAAAGAGTTGGGAATCAAGTCATACCGTTTTTCGATTAACTGGTCAAGATTGATTCCAAACGGCGTAGGCGAAGTGAATCAGAAGGCGGTTGATTTGTACCGCGATATGATTCAGGAAATGATCCAAAACGATATTAAACCCTACCTTACCTTATATCACTGGGAATTGCCCCAGGCGTTGGAAGACAAGGGTGGTTGGATTAATCCTGATATTGTGGAAGCATTTGGCGAATATGCCAAGGTAGTGGCTGAGAATTTCTCGGATTTGGTGGAATATATTTTTACCATTAATGAACCCCAGTGCTTCGTTGGGTTGGGCTATGTGACAGGCGTTCATGCGCCCGGTAAGAAGTTATCGAAGAAAGAGACTTTCCTTGCATCCGTAAATGCGTTGAAGGCTCATGGTACGGCAGTTATTAATTTGCGTAAGTACGCAAAGCAGCCCATCAAGGTTGGATATGCGCCTACTTGTACCATTGCGATTCCGGATACGAATTCTATGGAAGATATTGAGGCGGCTAAGAAGGTATTCTTCTCAATGTCGGATACCGCGGATAACTGGGCGTGGAATGTAGCTTGGTTTGCGGACCCGGTTATGCTTGGCAAGTTCCCCAAGCAGGGTATGGAGTTGTTCAAAGAATACGTGCCCGGAATTACAGAGGAAGATATCAAATTAATCAGCCAACCCATTGATTTCCTGGGATTGAATATCTACAACGGATATTATATTAAGGCAGGCGCTAACGGAGAGCCCGAAGGCGTTCCTATGAAGACCGGTTATCCGGAGACCGCAGTTAACTGGCCGGTTCAGGCTGAGTGTCTGTATTGGGGCGTTCGTTTCTGCTATGAAAGATATGGTTTACCTATCTATATTACCGAGAACGGTATGGCATGCCACGATGCGGTTTCATTGGACGGCAAAGTACACGATCCGAATCGTCAGGACTTCTTAGACCGCTATTTGTCTGCACTTCAGCAGGCGGCGGATGAAGGTGTGGATCTTAGAGGTTATTTCCTTTGGACTTTCTTGGATAACTTTGAATGGGACCAGGGATATCACGGAAGATTCGGTTTGGTGCATGTGGATTTTGAAACCCAGAAGCGTATCCCGAAGGATTCAGCATACTGGTATAAAGAAGTGATTGCAACCAACGGTAAAATTTTACACATTAATAAGTAGAGTTGCTTTTATATAATTTAAATATAGTCAGTAATATTGCAAAAGAAATCCAAAACGGATTTCTTTTGTTGTTTTTGAAGAGAAAATATACTATTATAATGATGGTTGCCTTTGAATGGAAGTGTGATTACATATTTTAAAATGAAATGATAATGTGCGGAAAATACATATCATTTTTAAAAAGATAGGAGAATAGAAATGATCAGACAAGATTATAAAGCAATGTTAAATGCGAAGTCGGTAATTCGCGAGGCTTTTACCTTTGCGACAGCAAGAGGAAAGGAAATCGGTTACGAAAACGTTTTTGATTACAGCTTAGGAAATCCTTCCGTGCCTGCACCCAAGGAATTTACCGACGCTATGATTGAAATGTTACAGACCGAGAATCCTGTAACCCTTCATGGCTACAGCCCGACACCGGGTATTCCCGAAGTGCGTGCAACCATTGCGGAATCTTTAAATAAAAGATTTGGAATGAATTACACCGCAGAGCATATATTTATGACAACAGGTGCGGCAGGTGCGGTAGCCCATGCGGTGCGTTGCGTGACAGAGCCCGGCGATGAAATTCTTACCTTTGCGCCTTTCTTCCCGGAATACAATCCGTACATTAATCAGACCGGCGCAGTGTTAAAAGTAGTGCCTGCAAATTTGGAGAATTTCCAGATTAATTTTGAGGCATTTGAAGAAATGCTGACAGACAAGGTAATGGCAGTTTTGGTAAATACACCCAACAACCCTACCGGTGTGGCATATTCATCCGAAACATTGACAAAGCTTGCGGCACTTTTGGAAGAAAAACAGAAGGAATACGGACATGATATTTTCTTGATTTCTGATGAGCCTTATAGAGAGATTGTATTTGCAGGTGCGGATGCACCTTATGTGTCTAAATTTTATGATAATACATTGAGTTGCTATTCGTATTCAAAGTCACTCTCTCTTCCCGGCGAGCGTATCGGTTATGTGGCTGTGAATCCTAAGTGTACTGACGCAGAATATATTGTGGGTATGTGTGGACAGATTTCGCGCGGAATCGGACATAACTGTCCGCCTTCCATTATTCAGTTGGCAGTTGCTAAGACTGTTGATATGACTTCTGATTTGTCTGTATATGAGAAGAATATGAATATTTTATATGATGAATTGGTAAGTCTTGGCTTTGAATGTGTAAAACCCGGCGGAACCTTTTATATCTTCCCGAAAGCATTGGAAGCAGATGCCAAGGTATTCTGCGAGAAGGCGAAGAAATATGATTTGATTTTTGTGCCCAGTGATTCTTTTGGATGCGAAGGATATTTCCGTATGGCGTACTGTATTGAGACTGAGAAGGTGGAACGTTCCATTGCGGCACTTCGTAAGTTTGTGGAGACAGAGTACCCGAACAGATAAGTAGAGAGTGAAAGATACGTGGGATAATATGCATTACATAGCGGTTGATTTTTTTAAGGATTTTGAATGTGTTGCGGATTCGTGTCCGAGTACCTGCTGCGCAGGGTGGACTATTACTATTGATGAAGCAACCAGAAAGAAAATGATTGCCAAAGAAGATATATTAGGTGTACCGGCAAAAGATTGGCTGATTGAAAAAGACGGCAGGGTGATGGCTAAATTGCATAATGGACGTTGCTGTATGTTGAACGATAAGAATTTGTGTGAAGTTGTTTTAAAACTTGGCCCGGAATATTTATCTCATACATGTACTGTATATCCCCGCATCATTAGGAAATATGGTGATGTACAGGAAATATATCTTACGTTGTCTTGTCCTGAAGTGATTAAAAGGTTAATGGCCTGTTCATATGTTGACTTCGATTTTGGCGAAGATGATTTGCCGGGTGATAAATTTGAGCATAAAGAATTATATTTATTTGAGTCGATTGTTCGAAATGAGTTAATGGCTGTTATGCAGGGGTATTCGAATGTTAGTTTTGTTACCCGCGTGTTTGCATGCTACCAAATACTTGAGATTGCTTTGAAGTTATACAACAATAATTGTTTGGATTTTGAAGAATTTGACCGTTCTATTTCGTTATATCATAATGAAAACAATTTGCGCGCATATGAGTTACAAATGCAGTCACTGCAAATGGAAGAACAAAGATATACTTTTTTGAAGAGCTTGAAGAATGTATTAAAGACATCAGATTCTTCCGCACCAAAAGAATCCGGCTATGAAAAGTTCGTAAGCTATTTTAAAAAAACAGATTATCAAACGTATCTATCAGATTTGGGTCACTTCAGAGAAAGAATGAAGGAATATGAAGATTTTTGGAGTAAATATTTGACTTATCGTATGTTCTCAGAATTTATAAGCTTGCCTGATTTTAATGGTGCACGAACAAATCTTCTGTACATAGCAGCTGAATTTTGTTTGATTCAGGCGATTGCATTGGCAAATTATGCTGATAATCAAGGAGTGCTTACGGAAGAAGAGTATATTCTGATTATTTCATACCTGAGCAGAACTATGGAGCATAACAAGAGTTTCCATACAAATCTTGCAAAAAATATGGAAGAGCAAGGTGTTGTAAATCTTGCCGGCTTATTATTAATGACATTTGTATAAAAGGAGCTAGTGTGAAAAATTGCATTGATATGCCAATTTTTCACACGGCTATTTGTTTCCGAGCGAAAGCAAATAGCTTTTATGGCAGATGCAAATTTGACATTTGCATCGCCACTTCGCGATGAATCGCTCAGAAATGAGGAGTAGTAATGGATTTTCTTGAGATTTTAAAAGCAATTTTTTACGGTATTGTGGAAGGAATCACCGAATGGTTGCCGATTAGCAGTACCGGTCATTTGATTTTGCTGGAACGTTTCATTCAGATGAATGTCAGCGATGATTTTATGAATATGTTTCGTGTGGTCATTCAGCTGGGTGCCATTATGGCAGTTGTGGTGATTTACTGGAAGCAGATTTGGTTTGTGGATTTTCACGGGTTTAAGTCAAAGCCGACTTTTAAAATGGATATTGTAAATCTCTGGGGTAAAATCCTTGTGGCTTGTGTGCCGGCAGCAGTGATTGGCGTATTCTTCGATGATTTCTTTGAAGCGCTCTTTTATAATGAAGTTTGTGTGTCCATTGCGTTGATTGTTTTTGGTATCGCATTTATTATTATCGAGACCTTAAATAAGAAGAAAAGCGTTAAAGCGGAGGGCGTGGCGGACATTACTTATAAACTTGCGTTGCTGATTGGTGTGTTCCAGTTGATTGCGGCAATTTTCCCGGGTACTTCGCGTTCCGGTGCAACCATTGTTGGCGCGTTGTTGCTTGGCGTATCCAGAGCGGCTGCTGCGGATTTTACATTCTTCCTGGCAATTCCGGTTATGTTTGGTGCAAGTTTACTGAAGATTGCCAAATACGCGTTGGAGGCAAGCCAGCCGATGCAGATGACGGAATGGGTTGTTTTGATTGTTGCTATGGCCGTGGCATACGGTGTATCTATGATTGTGATTAAAATGCTTTTGAAATTCATCAAAAAGCACGATTTTAAGGTGTTTGGCTGGTACCGTATCGTGTTAGGTATCTTGGTGCTTGGAATGTTCTTTTTGTTATAAGTGGTAAAAAACAGGGTGTTTTTATTGTGCAACTTTTATACAAAAGTAGTCAAAATGGCGATTTTATAAGGCATAAAATAGAAAAAGTGTCTACAAAATTGACAATTTTAAAAAAGTGGAGTACACTACAACGTGAAAAAAGGTAGATATTTAGAAACCTAAGATACAAATGTAAAAGTCGCCAGAGTGCGATGCCCGTTGCCCTTTATGGGGTGTGAAAGGAGAATTATTATGGCAGAAAAGAAGACAGCAACAGCTAAGCCCGTTGCAAAGGCAGTAGCAGCAAAGGTTGAAGAAAAGAAAGTAGAAGCAGCTCCCGTTAAGGCTGAAGCTCCTGCAAAGAAGGAAACAGCTAAGAAGGCAGCTCCTGCAAAGAAGGAAGCAGCTAAGAAAGAGGCTCCTGCAAAGAAGGAAGCAGCTAAGAAGGCGGCTCCTGCAAAGAAGGAAGCAACTAAGAAGGCAGCTCCTGCAAAGAAGGAAGCAGCTAAGAAAGAAGCTCCTGCAAAGAAAGCAGCAGCTAAGAAGGAAACTATCTACGTTCAGTTCGCAGGCAAGAGCTACAGCAACGACGAACTCCTTAAGATTGCTAAGGATGTTTGGGTATATGATATGGGCCAGAAGGCTGCTGATATGAAGTCTGTAGAAATCTACGTTAAGCCCGAAGAAAGCATGGCTTACTTCGTTGTTAACGGTACAGAAAGCGGAAGCTTCATGATCTAATTTGATTAAATATATGTAGTTAGAAAGGTTCGGAGAAATCCGGACCTTTTTTGTTGTATTTTACATTTAAAATATGTTATAAAATTCTGCCATTTTATATAAAAAATATAGATTATTTTAGATAACTATACTTGTCGCGCTTTTATGAGAGTGATATAATTATTGTGTATAGCCTTAAAGGGCAAAGCTAAGATTGGGTTAAGAATTTTTTACAGTAGTCAAAGTATGAAGGGGAATCATATGGAGAGTAAAGAATTAAGGTTACTATTGGATACGGCGTTTCAGACGCTAATGTGCAACAGCAAAGATATGATCTTTGTAAAAGATGCTGATTTGATTTATCGTGCGGCGTCCGTGCCTTTTGTGAAAATGGTAGGCAAGGAAAGTATCGATGAGGTGGTTGGTAAAACCGATGCAGAGATTTTAGCTGATAAAAGTCTTGCACGACGTTACGTTTCTGATGACAAGAAATTAATCAAGAGCGGAAAAAATTTAGTGGATTATATTGAGCCGATTACAGAGGCGGAAGACGGTCAGGCAAGATATGGTTCTACATCTAAGTTTCTGTTAAAAGATTCTGATGGCAATCTAATGGGTATTGTAGGTGTTACCAAGGATATCACGAGGGACTATATTGCCCGTCAGCATTATCAGCAGGAGTTGAGGTATCTTTTTGCGCTTCCGCAGGATACGTACGCAGTATCTTTTATCGATATTGATGACTGGCGTATTATC
>JAGAQZ010000136.1 GCA_017622505.1 Lachnospiraceae bacterium | reverse complement strand
CTTTGTCTTACTGCAGATTATGCCTTCTGCCGTTTCGCAAGTTATATCTCCCACCGATTCACTGACTTCTTGCGGCTTTGCTTCCCGATACAGTCCCGCCTTCTCACCGATTGCTGCCAGTTTATCCGGTGCTGTACTATGGGGGACAAGGACAATTCCCACTGCAACCTGTGTCACCTTATCTACTGCCGTTATGCGCTCCTTAAGCACTTCTTTTACTTCATCAGGTATACCTATTTCATGCATTACACCACCCGAGGTGGACGCATATCGCCCCATGGCACTTTCCATCGCATATACCGGTGCACTTTTATTCTCTCCGATAAAAGCATTAAAACCACCGGAATGGTCATAATGTCCATGGGATAAAAATGCCAAGTCCACTGCTGTCAAATCAATGCTCATCTGTTTTGCATTGTCCGCAAAGACCTCGGTGCACCCGGCGTCCAATAATATTTTTTTACCTTTATATTCGATATACAGACTCAAGCCATGCTCACACTGCAAATCCGAGTCGGTTGTATTCTCAATGAGTACGTGTATTTTCACTTTTGCTTCCTCTTTACGACATTATATTTTTATCGTATTCCCTTGGATTCGCGCACAACAACTTTATACTGCGCTTCGCGCCTTACGCCTTGCCCTGATTCGCGCGAAACACATCCGCCACCTCGCTGATGGTGATATAGGCTTTCGGGTCAATTTCGTGCACGATATCACGCATTTTAACCACCTGAAAACGGTTCAGTACAAAGTATACAATCGTCTTCTCCGCGTTGGAATATCCGCCCCGTGCTTCGATACGGGTCATACCTTTTTCAAAAGCTTCCGACAATGCCGCACAGACTTCATCCGGGCAACTTGTCACAATCATAGCCTCCTTGGAACGGTCGATACCTTCCACAATAAAGTCCACGGTTTTTAACGCCGCCATATAAGTCACAATGGAATACAGGGGCAGAATCCAGCTCTCGATTACAAAACCGCAAATCACATAAAGCACAATATTATACATCATAACGAAGGTACCTACGGTAATACCAAGCTTCTTGGCAAACACCACAGCCATAACTTCGATGCCGTCCATGGCACCGCCGAAACGGATTGCAAGACCGCTTCCCATCCCGGAAATCAAACCGCCAAACAGGGCACAAAGTAACAAATCTTCACCTGCCAAAGGCGACGCAATACTCACGTCAATGGGCAGCACATCCCGAATCAGCCACGCGGTAATTGAATACACCGCTACCGCATAAATCGCGTATATGGTAAAAGGCACGCCCTGCTTCTTCATACCGTACAAAAACAACGGCACATTCAAAAGAATCAAAAACACGGACAAGGACAACCAAGCCGGCGTAATCTGCTCCAGAAGCATAGACGTTCCGGAAATACCGCTGTCGTATAATTTTACCGGCGATAAAAATACCGTCACACCAAAAGCATTGATAATGCCTGCCACCGTCAACATCAGAAAATTACTAAAATGCAACTGCTCTTTTAAGGTTTTGCGGCGACGTTTTTTTACCGTTGGCGTCGCGGGAACGGCTTCAACCGCCTGCGCTTCTTCTCCATCTATCTTCTCAATTAACTCTTTATTATCCAACAAACTCACTTCCTTTTTGCTACGCTATTTCTTTTATATTTCATTCAAATCTTCCGAACTTTATACATTTTATCTTATCACAATTCCCCGGATAAAAGAATGAAAATTTTATGGATTTCTTTTCTCTGTAAGTATGCTATACTAAATTTTAGCCGAAAAGTATATTGTATAACGGTTGAACCGATTTTAGACTTTGAAAATGACAGGTGCTTTTATGAGAGAAATGACAGAACTTGAATTATATTACAATAAATTTAATGAAGAGAAAAGACTGGACTCCCGCCATGGGCAGGTGGAATTTATCACCTCTATGAAGTACATTCATAAGTATCTTCCCGCGGACCGCGCCCCCGGCGAAATCAAAATTCTTGACATCGGCGCAGGAACAGGACGCTACAGTATTGCATTGGCGGAAGAAGGCTATGATGTTACTGCCGTGGAACTTGTCAAATACAACCTCGGCATTTTAAAGCAAAAGCGCGATGCCTTGGGCGATGCGTTAAAAGGCAGCCTTACCGCAATGCAGGGCAACGCTATGAAGCTTAAGAAACTGGCGGATAACACTTTTGATGTGACCCTTGTTTTTGGTCCCATGTATCATTTGTTTGGCAACGAAGATAAAAGCAAGGCTTTAGCCGAAGCTATGCGTGTCACCAAGCCAAACGGTATCATTCTTGTGGCCTACTGTATGAACGAATACAGCGTTGTAACCTTTGCTTTTAAGGAACGTAATATTTTACAGTGTGTGGAAGAAGGGCGCTTAAGCGGCGATTATAAAACCCTCTCCCAGCCGGAACATTTATATGACTATATGCGTCTGGAAGACATCGATGCCTTGAATGCATCTCTGGGGATTAAACGTCTCCAAATCATTTCGCCGGACGGACCTTCTAACTATATCAGGCCGTTCTTAAATCAGTTGAGTGAAGAAGAATTCAAGTATTTTATCGAGTATCAACTCTCAACCTGCGAACGCGCTGATTTAATCGGCGCCGGTGCACACACGGTGGATATTTTACAGAATACAAAGTGATAATGTAAAATTCCGGGGGTTTTGTATACAATGTAAAACTGCGCAAATTATTTTATATTCCACCAGAACACGCTCTCGCTCGGTTGACTACGTAACAGTACTAAATTCGCAAGGAAATATCCTTGCTCATTAAGTGCTGACGTATTCAAACGGTTCT
>JAGAQZ010000135.1 GCA_017622505.1 Lachnospiraceae bacterium | reverse complement strand
TGTAAGAATCTTAGTATATTTTGACTAAACCGGCAAAGCCGAATTTATTCCGTAAGTTACCGTTCAGAACTAAATCTGAAACAAAGAGAGATACCAACTAATAATCGGATCTCCAAATAAAATTGTTAGATATATGCCTGCACACAAATACGGTCCAAATGCTAAGACATGTTCTTTCTTCTTATTGAAAATCATCTTGCAAATATGTATCACCGAACCCAGCACGCAACCAATCATCATAGCAAGTATAATTGCTTTCCAACCAAGTAACAGGCCTGCCGCTGCCATAAGCTTCACATCGCCGCCACCCATGCCGCGTCCTTTGGTTACCCACACAATCAACAAAAAGAACAAACTAACCGTAAAAAATCCGATTACATACTCATACCAGTGCGGATAATCAATAATCACTCTTGCAACACCCAACACCGCAATAAAAACATTACAGCCAAATGGAATTTCCATTGTTCTTTCATCAATGACCGTAATGACAATCAGTACAGATGCGCACAAGCAAAACAAAATGCTTTCCCACTTCAATCCGTGTACCAACACTACCGCAACCCAAAGTAAACCATTCAAAGCTTCTACAATCGGATACTGCCAGGAAATCTTCTTCTTGCAACTACGGCACTTACCGCCCTGAATCAAAAAACTAAACAGCGGAATCAGTTCGTACCACTGAAGCACATGACCACAATGCATACAATGCGAGCGTTCTACTGCTATATCTTCCTTCTTGGGTATTCTGTAAATACATACATTCAAGAAGCTTCCAATCACTATTCCCAACAAACTCACCATAACAAACAAAACAATGGTTCCGTTTGTTCCAAGCATTGTAAAATCAGCCATGTTATCTCCTACAAAAGATAGGCATTTCTATATTTTTACACACCTATCCAGTTATAAGAATTATAACAAATTCGCCCTTTATCAGCAAGCAAAAATAATATTTTTCTAAAAGAGTATCCTATCTTTGTAAAATATTCACAATTCCGTTACAAAGTTTTTGTTTATTTGTAACATTTACCATTGTAAAAAATCGCATTTTATACTTATTTCCATTGCATTTGCGTTCATTTTGCGCCTTTTATTGCTATTGTTCTACAAAACCTTACTCAATAAATCCACAATCGGTGTAATCGGAAGAATTTTAGTCATAAGACGAAACATCCCGATATGCACGCCATCCACCGAAACAGCTTTATGCAAAGCCGCATCTCCGAAGGCTCTTCGCACCACAACCTCCGGCGTATTCATCATTGCCTTTTTAAAAGGACTGATCCCCGTGCCGTATCTCTCACTCACATCAAAGAAAGGCGTATTCACAGGTCCGGGACATACCGCCAACACATGGATTCCGCGGGGTTTTAACTCCGCACGCAAAGCTCTCGAGAAATTAAGCACATATGATTTGCTTGCCCCATAAACCGAATATCCCGGAAACGGCATAAATCCGGCACTGGAAGCAAGGTGAATGATATGACTGTTTCTTCTCATAAAAGGAAGGCACATCGACGTAAAATTCGTCAATGCTTCACAATTCAAGCGAATCATCGCCGCCTGATCTTTTGCTGTCATTTCTGCGAACTTTCCGTGAAGCCCCATTCCGGCGCTTTGGAACACCATTCTAATGTTTGGATTTAACTTATATAAAACATTCTCGAATTCCGTCATATCTCCATCATCTGTCACATCCATGGCAAAAGTTCTGACACTATGTTGTAACTTTTTCTGTAATTCAAGAAGTTTTTCTTCCCTTCTTCCGATAACCCAAATTTCATCAAGGCTTGCGAATCTTCTATCAATCTGAATTGCCGCCTCATAACCGATTCCCGATGTTGCCCCTGTAATAATCGCCACTTTCATTTTCTTGTTCTCCTTCCGTTAATCATCTTTCGTTTTTTGCATTGTCCCTTTAGATATATATTACATAGCTATAACTTTTTCATTCTTTTATATTAAAATTTCTCCGCATAATAACTCTTATATCCCTGCCCAAAAATTTCACTTGCGCTGGTTACAATCATAAAAGCATTGGTATCTACTGATTTTACCACTTCTTCTACCTTGGGCGCAATTCGTTTCTTCACGACACACATAATGATTTTCTTCTTTTTATCCGTATAGGCACCCGTTCCTTCCAGATAGGTCACGCCCATATCCAAATCTTCCATGAATTGCTTGGCAATTTTATCGGGTTCATCACTGATAATATAAATCAGTTTCGCTTCATCCTTGCCATACAGCACCAAATCCAGAACCCAGCTGGTAATCATAATGGCAATTACCGCATACATTGCCTTCTCAAAATCACGAAAAACCAGAAGTGAGCCCGAAATAACAATCAAATCCACAATCAAAAACAACGAACCCGTTTTAATATGCGGGTGTTTTAAACGCAGAAGACGCACCACAATATCCGTACCGCCCGTGGTAAGTCCGCTTTTTAAAACCACTCCAAGCCCCACCGCAATACAAATACCGCCTGCCACAGCAGCAAGCAACATATCCGTCGTAACCGGTTCCAGTCTCTCGAACACATTTGTAAAAACAGATATCAGTACCAGGGCCGACAAAGTCCCCGCCACAAAACGCCAACCAAATTTTCTCCAGGCAATAATCAAAAGCGGAATATTCAACACAAGAATCAAGGTACCCGTTTCCACATGAATCAAACGATTCAAAAGAATAGATACACCCGTCACTCCGCCCGGCGCCAGGTTGTTCGGGTCCAGGAACAACGCAACACCTGCAGAATACAAAGCCGTTGCAAGAATTACTTTAAAAATCTTATATATTATCTTAAAAATCTTATTTTTTTCATCCATAACACATATTCGCTTTCTTTAATTTATCTTGTACTTACCTTAAATTCACCCTGCGCTTTTTATATTTGTCAACCTGTAATTCACCGTATTCTCATCTTTTTATTATAAACACATTCCCAAAGAATATCATCTGTTTTCTTACATTTTTATACAAAAATAGTACTCATAAAAGCAAAAACAAGTACACGAATCAACGTATACTTGTTTCTATAAAATCTTATTCAATATCAAACAGTGCATTTACAAACTGTTCACTGTCGAACTTCTGCAAATCCTCAATGGTTTCACCCACACCAATATACTTCACGGGTACTTTTAATTCAGACTGGATTGCCACCGCAATACCGCCCTTGGCCGTACCGTCCATCTTGGTAAGAATGATGCCGGTAAGGTCTGTCACTTCGCCAAATTCACGGGCCTGCATCAAAGCATTTTGTCCCGTAGTACCGTCCAAAACAATCAGATTCTCTCTATGGGCATTGGGAAACTCTCTCTCGATAATACGGTTAATCTTCTTTAACTCTTCCATCAGGTTACGTTTGTTATGAAGACGTCCCGCAGTGTCACAAATCAAAACATCCACATTACGAGACTTCGCCGCGCTTACCGCATCAAAAATAACACTGGCAGGGTCTGAACCGGTATTCGCCTTAATAATTTCCACTCCGGCTCTGTTGGACCACTCTTCCAACTGTTCCACCGCAGCCGCACGGAACGTATCCGCAGCCGCAATCAACACGCGCTTACCGTTGTCTTTTAACTTGCCCGCAAGCTTTCCCACAGATGTGGTTTTACCAACGCCGTTTACACCGATTACGAGAATTACCGACTGGGTATTCTCGAATTCATATGCAGTCTCTCCAACCTTCATCTGTTCCTTAATGTTTTCAATCAGAAGTTCACGACACTCATGGGGTTCCTTGATGCGCTGTTCTTTTACCTGCTTACGCAGACGCTCCATAATTTCACCGGTGGCATTGACACCGATGTCTCCCATAATGAGTACTTCTTCCAGTTCCTCATAAAAATCTTCATCAATATGTGAGTACCCCTTAAAAACAGAGTCCATGCCGTGCACAATATTGTTTCTTGTCTTTGTAAGCCCCTGCTTTAACCGGCTAAAAAATCCTTTTTTCTCCTCACTCATAAAAGACCAACCTTTCCTAAATACAATCGCTGTTGCGATTATTATAAAAGATTATCATTCTGCATAAAAGCAAACGCCCTTACGCCTCGTTCTTCTGTAAATCCACGCTGACCAAAGTCGATACGCCCTTCTCCTGCATTGTGATACCATATAGCTGGTTTGCCTGATCCATAGTACCGCGTCTGTGGGTAATAACAATAAACTGTGTAGACTTTGTCATCTTATGCAAATACTTGGCAAAACGGTCTACGTTGCTTTCGTCAAGCGCAGCCTCAATTTCGTCCAAAAGACAGAAAGGCGAAGGTTTTAAATTCTGGATTGCAAATAAAAGCGAAATCGCCGTCAATGCCTTCTCACCACCGGATAACTGCATCATATTCTGCAATTTCTTTCCGGGGGGCTGTGCGATTATCTTGATACCTGCTTCCAGGATATCATCATCGTCCATAAGCTCTAAGTTTGCCTGACCACCGCCAAAGAGTTCCTTAAATACCTTATCAAACTCGTGGTCAATCTCTGCGAAACGCTCCCTGAACTGTTTACGCATCAATTCATCCAAGTCCACAATAATCTTCTGAAGGCTCTTTTCTGCCTCAATCAAATCTTCGTGCTGCTTATGTAAGAAGGTATAACGCTCCATTACATTCTTGTAATCTTCGATTGCGTTAACGTTAACATCGCCAAGACGCTTAATCTTATCCTTCAAAGAAAAAACTTCCTTCTTCATTGCCGGCAAATCATTCATTTCCTCATTGCGAAGTCCCTGGGCATCGTGAAGAGTAATTTCATACTCCTGCCACATATAACTGCTCTGAGACGCCATAGACTCTTCAGCGCGTTCCTTCTGGGACTTCAATCGGAAGATTTCCTTGTCCAAATCATTAATCTGCTTGCTTAACTTATCTCTTTCTTCAAAGAAACTCTTCTGTTTTGCATTTAATTCATCGCGCTTTGCAATCGCCGCATCCAATTTAATCTGGGTATCAGACTTTGCCGTATGGGAAGCAGCAATGGTTTTCTCAATTTCTTCAATACTCTCAGTCTTAAACTGAATATCACTGGTGCCGGAATTAATGCCTTCCACAATTTCTTTCTTTTCGTCTTCGTGACGGGCAATTTCACCGTCCACACGGTTCAAGTTCTGTTGTTCAAAGCCCTGTCTCTGCAGCAACTTCTCAACTTCCACATCCAGTTCAGCAACCTTATTTAACTTCTCGGTTTCTTCCGCTCTTGCTTCTTCCAGTTTCTTCTGGTTTACGCTGATTGCTTCCGTCTCCTTCTGCTCCAACGCCTGGGAATCAGCGAATTCCTTCTGGATAGCATCTTTTTCTTCCGTAATGTGCTGCAAGGACTCTCTCAAATCCTCTTCTTCCAGCTTTAATTCATCAAAGCCCTTCTGTACATCGCCCTTCTTTTCCTGTGCCTGCATTACATTCAGGCGCGCAGTATTCTGGCGGATAAAAGCACCCTGTAAGTTATCTTTGGCATCCGCCATATTTTTACGAAGTTCATTACGTTCTTTCTTTAAGTTCTCGATATCATCCAAAATACCGTCGATTTCTTTTAAAAGTGTCTTAACCTTCTTCTCAAGTTCGTCCATTTCACGACGACGTCCAAGGAGGTTGCTGTTGTTTCTAAACGCACCACCGCTGATGGCACCGCCGGGCACCAAAAGCTCACCTTCCAAAGTAACCATACGAATGCCGTAATCAAACTTCTTGGCAATTTTTAATGCATTATCTACGGTATCAACCACAACAATACGACCAAGCATTGCCTTGGCTACATCCTTGTATTTCGCCTCAAGATTAACCAATGCATCTGCCATTCCGATTACTCCCGGCTCATTTAACGCTTCAGGATTCTTGAATTCCTGGGGATTGGTAATGCTTGTCAACGGTAAAAAGGTTGCTCTACCGTGCTTATTGTCCTTTAAGAACTGAATCATCTTCTTAGCGGTAGCTTCATTATCGGTAACAATATTCTGGATATTGCCACCAAGCGCAGTTTCGATTGCAGTTTCGTACTTCGCATCTACCTTGATAATATCCGCAACAACACCACAGATTCCGGGATTGGAAGCTTTCTGTTCCATTACCTTCTTAACACTGCTTCCGTAACCTTCATAACGCTCCGTCAAATTGGTAATCGCTTCTAACTTAGACTTTTCCTGATGATAAAGCACCTGGGTGTCACGAAGTTTCTTATCCATCTCGCCCAAATCATCATGGATTTTACCGGCGCGTTCCTCCATTACTCGAATTTCATGATTGCGATCCTCAATTTCCTTGGTTACAGCCTGGAACGCCTCTTCCAATTTGGCAATTACATCATCCTGCTCTGCCTCTTCCGTCTTTGCTTTTAAAATACGGGCGTTCAATTCTGACAAGCGGATATTATTCTGCTCTGTCATAGAATCCAAACGGCTTATTTTTGCCTTAATGGTAGCTCGCTCGTTTAAAAGCTCAATAATACAGTTTTTACTCTTTTCAACGCTGAAATTTAAGGTTTCAATCTTGGTCTGGCAGGCAAGCAATTCTTCTCTTGCCGCATCTCTTAATGCAACACCTTCTGCAGTCTTAGCATCAATCTCGTTTTTAGACTCTAAAATAACTGCCTTTTCTGCTTCCTTCGCTGCCAATTGCTCGTCCACGGAAGCAAGGCGTGCGTTCATATGCTCCTTATTGCCTTCCGCTGAGTGAATCTGCTCTTTTAAAAGCTTGATTTCACCCTCTAATTTTTCGCGCATAACATCGGTATTTGCAAGGCTGGAACGGGACTCTTCAATCTCTTTCTCAAGCTCTGCTAAAATACCTTCTATTTCATCATATTCTGCTTTTAACTTTTCATTCGCTTCATTTGCGATATTGAAGTCATTTTCTGCAATTATTGCCTTTTTATCCAGCTCTTCCAACTGCTCGCGGACACGCTTGCTCTCCAAAAGGAAAACATTTACGTCCAATGTTTTCAACTCTTCTTTATGCTTTAAGTAAATCTTCGCCTTTTCAGACTGTTTCTCCAAAGGCCCGATCTGCTTTTCAAGCTCGGATAAAATATCGCTGACACGTACTAAGTTCTGCTGTTCTGCCTCTAATTTACGGCAAGCTTCCACCTTACGTCTTTTATACTTAACGATACCTGCAGCCTCATCAAAAAGCTCACGGCGATCTTCAGGCTTGGAACTTAAAATTTTGTCAATCTGGCCCTGACCGATGATGGAATAGCCTTCCTTACCGATACCGGTATCATAAAAGAGTTCATTCACGTCTTTCAAACGGCAAACCGTACCGTTAATTAAGTACTCACTTTCACCGGAACGGTAGATACGTCTCGCAACGGTTACTTCATCGTAATCAATCGCAAGGGAATGGTCAGAATTATCCAAAGTAATGGCAACATAAGCAGAACCCACAGGCTTACGCATCTGGGTCCCCGAAAAGATAACATCCTGCATAGACGCACCACGCAACTGCTTAATTCTCTGCTCACCAAGAACCCAACGCACCGCATCGGCTACGTTACTCTTACCGCTACCATTGGGTCCGACAATACCGGTAATACCGTTTGTGAACTTGAATACTATTTTATTTGCAAAGGACTTAAAGCCCTGGACTTCAATACTTTTTAAATACATATTACTACCCTTCGTATGAATTTACATTCATTTCTTTCCACAATTGCCATCTGCTATGATTGCAACACTTATTCTTCACGCATCTTCTTTAATACCTGATAAGCTGCCTGTTGTTCCGCTTCTTTCTTGTTGTGCCCTACTGCCGTAGCCATACATTCATCATTAATGTAAACCGCCACTTCAAAAACCTTATCGTGCTCCGGACCATTCTCGCTAATCAGCTTGTAACTCAGCGTTTTGTCTGCTTCCGCCTGGATTCTTTCCTGCAGAATGCTCTTGCTGTCAACAAACAGCTGCGCTTCTTCCACATCATCCAAAACAAACTTGTGAATGAATTTTCTTGCCTCTTCCAAGCCACCATCCTGGTACATCGCACCGATAATTGCCTCGAAGACGTCAGAAAGAATGGAATTACGTTCACGTCCGCCACCGGCCTCTTCACCCTTACCAAGCAGAATCAACTCGCCAAGGTTCATCTTTCTAGCACAAAATGCCAACGCGGGCTCACATACCATAGATGCTCTCACCTTGGACATTTTACCCTCTGACATTGCGGAATTGCCTTCGTAAAGGAATTCACTGCTGACAAGCTCTAACACTGCATCACCAAGAAACTCCAGACGCTGATAATTCTCCCATTTATTGATTTTTAACTCGTTTGTAAAAGAACTGTGTGTCAACGCACACTTAATCAGTTCCTTATTTTTAAAAGTATAAGAAATGCGTTTCTCAACTTCTGCGATATTCGCATCTACGTTCATATCATCTCTCCGTTACCGCTGTTTTCCTTATAAAAAAACTTATTGCGGTCATCCTATACATAATTCATAGAAAAAGCCCGGACCGGGCTTTGGCAGATTAAGAATTCTTCTCTGCTTTCATAATTACCTCAACTGCCTCTTTGACATTGGTAATCTGCTCCACATCCTCGGCAGTAATGGTAATGTTTAATTCTTCTTCCACTCCGCTTACAATCTGGTAAACATCAAGGGAATCCGCACCCAAATCTCCCAGGAAAGTGGTATCTTCCGTAATTTCGTTCGGATCCACCTTGAGAATATTTGATATTGCTGTTTTTAATACTTCAAGTTCCATTTTTCCGTTTTTCCTTTTACTTCTGTTTCTTAACCAGGCGCTTTTACTTACGCTTTCGTTTATGCAAACTGATTTACGTATTACTCTGCACTTTCCTCGGTCTTACTTAAGCTCTCGCTGATTTTACGGTTAATATCCTGCTCCTTAAAATCAATACACTGCAGAATGGAGTTCTTCACTTCTTCCGCTTTGGAACTGCCGTGTGACTTTACAACCAGGCCTTTCAAGCCAAGCAAAGGCGCTCCGCCATATTCATCGGTAGAGAACTTCTTCAACACCTGCTTCATGCTGGGTTTTACAAGTGCACCGCCGATTTTGCCTCTGGTAGAGGACATCATGGCATCCTTAATCATTTTCACAAGAGTCATACCAACGCCCTCGTATAACTTAAGAATAACGTTACCAACGAAGGCATCACAAACAATAACGTCTACATCGCCGTTGGGAATATCTCTTGCTTCCACGCTGCCGACAAAGTTGATATCGGGACATGCTTTTAACAAAGGGAATGTTTCTTTTACAAGGGCATTTCCCTTCTCTTCCTCTGCGCCGTTGTTTACGATACCGACTCTGGGGTTCTCGATTCCCATAATATTCTTCATATAAACAGTACCCATCTTGGCAAACTGCACAAGATAAGCAGGCTTCGCATCTACGTTAGCTCCACAGTCAATCAAAAGTGCCATACCTTTTGCTGTAGGTAAAAGCGGTGCCAAAGGCGGTCTCTGTACGCCGGGAAGACGACCAACAAAAACCTGTCCGCCAACCAAAACCGCACCGGTACTTCCGCAGGAAACAAACGCATCGGCCTGTCCTTCTTTTACAAGGCCCATACCTTTTACAATGGAAGAATCCTTCTTAGTACGGATTGCGTTTACGGGAGGTTCTGCCATTTCAATCACTTCTCTGGCGTCCACGATTTCAACCTGATCCTTATTGTATTCATACTGTTTTAATTCTTCTTCAATCACTTCCTGCTTACCGGTAAGAAGAACCTTAACCGTTTCGTTGGCATTGATTGCACCAACAGCTCCTTTTATAATTTCTACAGGGGCATTGTCGCCACCCATAGCGTCAACGACAACTTTAACATACTCTGCCATAATCATTCTCCATTCTCTTCGCAGGTTTTCATGCTTCCGTTATACTATGTATAAAAGTCCGTTTTCTGTATAAGGACACAAACCCACACTCGTCTACTACTATACTAAAATTGCAAGTAAAAATCAAGATTTCATATAAAAAAGAACTTTAATAGCAATTCCTGCAGAAACAGGCAATCTTCCGCCATTTTCGACCCAAAAATAAAATGATAAAATTTTAGTTGACAAAGTCCCCTCCTGCTTGTATAATTCATAAAGTACGAATATTTCCGGCATCGGTTTATGATATGGAGGTGTAACACAATGTCTATTTGTCCTAAGAATAAATCTTCCAAAGGTAGAAGAGATAAAAGACGCGCAAACTGGAAAATGAGCGCTCCTACATTAGTAAAGTG
>JAGAQZ010000134.1 GCA_017622505.1 Lachnospiraceae bacterium | reverse complement strand
GAGAAATTAATTTAAAAAGAATATCGGTCGAAAAGAGTATTAAAACCAGAGAATATTGAAGGTAAAGAGTATTAATTAAAAATACGAAAATAAAAGAGGAATAATCATGCAAAATCATGTATTGGATTATTTAGACAATATTATAAAAGTATGTCCTGAGAAGCTGGCTTTTGCCAATGACAAGGAAGGATTGACGTTTCAAGAAGTTTATGACCAAACCCGTTCTGTCGGTACATACCTGCATCAAAAGGGTATCTATAAGGAGCCGGTAATTGTTTTTATGAACAAGCATCCCAAGACGATTACGGCCTTCTTTGGTGTTATCGAAGGCGGTTGCTTTTATGTGCCCATTGATGAACAGATGCCTGTGGCAAGAATAAATTTGATTCTTGAGAATGTAAAACCCCGCTTGATGATTTGTGATGCCAAGACCATTAAAAAAGCAGAGGCATTTGAGACGGATGCTGAGGCGGTTTTATATGAGGATATCGCCTATTTGGAAGCAGATGCTAAGGCCTTGCAAGACATTCGCGACAAAGCAATTGATACAGACCCGATTTATATTGTTTTCACGTCCGGTTCAACAGGTGTTCCTAAGGGAGTGGCGGCGTGTCACAGAAGCGTACTGGATTACATTGAGCAGTTAAGCGAGGTTTTAAAATTCGATGAGAATACCGTATTTGGCAACCAGACGCCCTTGTATTTTGACGCCTGCTTAAAAGAGTTGTATCCTACGTTAAAGTTTGGTGCAACAACCTACTTGATTCCCAAAGGACATTTTATGATGCCCATCAGACTTGTGGAATTCTTAAATGAAAAGAAAATCAATACCATTTGCTGGGTGGTATCGGCGTTAACCATGATTTCAAGCCTTCAGACTTTTGATAAGGTGGTTCCGCAGTATTTAAAGACGGTGGCTTTTGGAAGTGAAGTATTCCCGATTAAGCAGTTTAATTTGTGGAAGACTACTTTGCCGGAAACAGATTTCGTTAATCTATACGGGCCGACGGAAGGTACGGGTATGTGCTGTTATTACAGAGCAGATCGGTTATTTGAGGAGGGCGAAAGCATTCCCATCGGCAGACCTTTTAAAAATACTGAAATTATATTGTTGGATGAGAATAACAAACCGGCGGATACCGGTGAATTGTGTATTCGCGGAACTTCGGTAACGCTTGGATATTATAATAATCCGGAGAAAACGGCGGAGGCGTTTGTACAGAATCCTTTGAATACGGCGTATCCCGAATTGATATACCGTACCGGCGATATTGCGTCGAGAAATGAGCGCGGTGAGTTGGTTTTCGTATCCCGTAAGGATTATCAGATTAAGCATATGGGGCACCGTATCGAGCTTGGTGAAATCGAAGCCAACGTCAATGCATTGGAAGGTATCAAGACCTGCGCCTGTGTTTATTCCAAGACTGACGAGAAAATTGTTTTATATTATGTTGGAGAAAAGGATAAGGCAGATTTGGTAAAAGAGTTGCGTGACAAATTACCGCGCTATATGATACCGAACGAGCTTGAGAATCTGGAGAATATGCTTTTTACGCCAAATGGCAAAATTGACCGCAAGGCATTGCTTGCAAAATATGAGGATAAGAAAGAAGATTAAGAGGCGTAACAATAGATATTACAATTGAAAATGCGCCAAAATAATTATTAAAATCATAGAAATATGGAGGATTAATAAATGGAACAGTTATTGGAAATTTTATCGGATTTACATCCGGAAGTAGACTTTGAGGAATGCGATACGTTAATCGATGATGGTATTTTGGATTCGTTTGATATCGTATCTTTGATTTCGGAAATCAATGAAGAATTTGATGTGGTGATTTCCGCAGAACACATTATTCCGGAGAATTTCAATTCTGCCGAAGCGTTGTACGCATTGATTGAAAGATTAGAGGAAGAATAGAAGATGCTTTTTACGTCTTACCGCTTTCTTGCCTTTATTCTTGGGCTGTTTTTGCTGTACTACGTTGTACCGAAGAAGTGTCAGTGGCCCCTTTTGTTAGTGGCAAGTTACATCTTCTATGCCTTTGCGGGCTGGGAGTGTCTTGTTTTTATCGGGGCGACAACCCTGACCACTTACGGCGCGGGACTTCTGATTGATCAAAATCACGCACGGCAGAAGAACTATCTTGCAGAGCACAAGGCGGATTTGTCCAAGGAAGAGAAGAAAGCTTACAAAGAGAAACAAAAGAATAAAAGATTTGCCTTAATGGTGGTGTGTCTCGTATTTAATTTCGGCATTCTTGCCGTGTTAAAATACACAAACTTCGTGATTGCCAACATTAACGGCGTTTTGCAGATGACAGGCAGTGAAAATATGTTGTCTTTTCGGAACTTGCTTTTGCCGCTGGGAATTTCTTTCTATACCTTCCAAAGTATGGGGTATCTGATTGATATTCATCGCGGAAAGTACAGTGCCCAGAAGAATGTATTCAAGTTCGCCTTGTTTGTGTCCTTCTTCCCGCAGTTGATTCAGGGACCCATCAGCCGTTATGATGACCTGGAAAAAGGGCTGTTCGGACAACACGCGTTTGATTGGCAAACTGTAAGCTTTGGTCTGCAGAGAATCCTTTGGGGATTTTTTAAGAAGCTTGTGATTGCGGACCGTATGTTGATTGGTGTGAATGCATTGATTGGTGATACGGATACATATACAGGGTTTTATGTGTTCTTAGGTATGCTTTTTTATGCCCTGCAGTTATATGCGGATTTTACGGGTGGTATTGACATTACCATCGGTATTGCCCAGGTGCTTGGCATTCCCATGCAGGAAAACTTCAATCGCCCGTATTTCTCGAAGGGAATTAAGGAGTACTGGCGAAGGTGGCATATTTCGCTGGGTAGTTGGTTTACGGATTACTTGTTTTACCCGATTTCCGTATGCAAACCTATGTTAAAAGTGTCCAAATTCAGCCGTAAAGTTTTAGGTGAAAAAATCGGTAAAAGAGTGCCGGTATATGCAGCAAGTATTGCGGTTTGGTTTGTGACAGGTATTTGGCACGGCGCAGCCTGGAACTTCGTTGTGTGGGGACTTGGCAACTGCTTTTTCATTATGTTGTCCCAGGAGTGTGAACCTTTGTATGAAAAGTTCCACGCCCGCTTTGCAGTAAAAGATAAAATGTGGTTTAAGGCATTCCAAATCGGAAGAACTTTTCTTCTGATGTGTTCATTGCGTATGCTGGATTGTTACCGCGATGTGCCTATGACTTTTAGAATGTTTAGCAGTATGTTTACGGATTGGAATATCGGCGAGGCTGTAACCGTCGGTATGTGGAATTTAGGCCTTGGCGTGCACGATTATGTGGTGCTGGCAGCAGGTACCGTTATTCTGTTTACGGTAAGTATGGTAGGCAGGAGAGGAAGTGTTCGCGAAATGCTTGCAAAGAAGCCTGCCTTTGTGTCTATAGCAGTATTCGGAGCTTTGTTTATTGCTACTGTTTTATTCGGCGCTTATGGTATGGGTTATGATGCAAGCCAGTTTATATACAATCAGTTCTAAAGGTGGATTGATTGCAAAGTACGAGACTTTTATAAGATTAAAAGCTTTAAATGATTATTTTAATAATTCCTAAAAATAGGAGAATGATATGACAGAAAAGAAGAAAGGCCGGGGAAAGCGTATCGTTTCCGTAGTCATCGGTTTGGTGGTGATTGTAGCGGTGCTGGCGCTTTTACAACGGCTGGTAATGCCTAAATATATGGGCGATGTCAAGGAAGGTGCTTTGATTGGTGAATACTACGACGAAGAGAAAGACTTTGATGTGGTGTTCATCGGAGACTGCGAGGTGTATGAGAATTTCGTGCCTGCTACTTTGTGGGAAAATTACGGGATCAATTCTTATATCAGAGGTAGTGCCCAGCAGTTGATTTGGCAGTCCTATTATCTGATGGAAGAGACTCTTCAATATGAGAAGCCGGATGTGATTGTTTTCAATGTATTGTCTTTGCAGTACAATGAACCGCAGAAAGAGGCTTACAACCGTATGACCATCGACGGTATGCGCTGGTCGACATCCAAGGTGGGCTGTATTCAGGCGTCAATGCTTGAGAGCGAAAGTTTTATCGAATATGTATTTCCCTTGCTTCGGTATCACGACCGTTGGAGTGAGTTGGAACCGGAAGATTTTAAATATATTTTAGGGGCAGAAAAGGTAGGCCATAACGGCTATTATATGCAGGTCGGTGTGGTTCCCGTGGAATACATTCCGGAAGGTAAAATCCTTGGTGATTACTCCTTTGGAGACAATGCCTGGAGTTATCTTGATAAAATGGTTGCCCTTTGCGAGGAGAATGATGTAGAATTGGTTTTGATTAAGGCGCCCAGTCTTTATCCTGAATGGTATGAGGAGTGGGATGTGCAGGTGGAAGAATATGCGGAAGCACACAATTTGAAGTATATTAATTTCCTGGAGCATACCGAAGAAATCGGTTTGGATTTCAGCACGGATACCTATGATGCAGGCTTGCATTTGAACTTATATGGTGCGGTAAAACTTACGGATTATTTCGGGGCCTGGCTGGTAGAAGAGTGTGGTTTGGAAGACCGACGCGGTGAAGAAGAACTTTCGAATGCTTGGGAAGTGAAGCTTGAGTGCTTTTATAACCAGAAAGAAGAACTGGAAGCGTTAAAAGAGGAGGAATTTTAAAATGAAAAAAATGATACTGACAGCGATGACTGTAATGGCAATGGCAGTTTTGACAGCCTGCGCACAGGCATCGGAAGATGTGGCGGACACGGTTGTGGATATGAATGATAATGTATCCGATATGGAAACCGTTCTCGGTGACTATAAGGAAACAATGAACAATGTTGACACAATGGGCCAGAATGCAATGGAAGGCGATGCGGCAGCACCGGTTCAGAGTAATAACACTTCATTGGATGACTATGTATTCGAATATAAGGGTGTTAAAATTTCCCCGGATATGAATACCAATGAGTTCCTGTCTGCATTGGGCGATCCTTTGCATTACTACGAAGTGAAGAGTTGTGCGTTTGAAGGTATGGATAAAATTTATACTTACACAAGTTTTGAAATTTCAACCTATCCCAATGGCGCAAACGATTTGGTATCTTCCATTTATTTCAAGGATGATACCGTGACCACACAGGAAGGCGCGTATCTTGGTATGGCTAAGTCGGATGTGCTTGCGCTTTACGGCAGTAACTACACAGAAAGCGCCGGCGCTTACGTATATTCCAAGGGTGGCATGGAACTTCACTTTATCTTTGACGGTGAGACTTTAGCGTCAATTGAGTATGTGACAACAGTGTTAGATGAGTAAACTTTGAATAAAAAAGATATAGCCCTGTTTATGGGACATAACATATGTACAATGAAACCAAGAGAATGTGATACGCATTTTCTTGGTTCTTATTTTAGGAAAGGATGGATGGTATGGTTTATTTAAGCAGTTTTAAATTGAGTGAACGACAAATGGATAATCCGAATATATATCCGTATAATGTTTTTCGCGGGAAGTACGTGGAGCCTTTTGTTTTTGCGCCGATTACGGTTTTTTATGGGAATAACGGGTCGGGAAAATCCACATTGTTGAACATAATTGCAAATAAACTGCAGTTGGCAGGGAAAGAATATGCTACCAGTAATTCCTTTGGCCCGGTAGATTACTGTGCATCGTACTCGCAGGAATGTACTTTTGGATTGGGCGATGATGAGTACGGACGTGCAATCAAAAAAGTACCTAAGAACAGTCGTTTCATTAAAAGTGAGGATATATTGTATGAAATTAAGAAGATTCAGCAGGAGCAAATTCTCTCCGATGGTATGGTTTACGACTATGTAAAAAGCGGTAAAAGCAAAGAGGAAGCGCGCAAGTATGTGGAATCAACCCAAGGTTGGATGCAAAAAGAATACATTAAGTTTGCCCAGGAAAAATATTCTAACGGCGAAACTTCCTTGCAGTATTTTGATGAATTTTTACAGCCGAATGCATTGTATTTGTTGGATGAACCGGAAGTATCGCTTTCGCCGGCAAACCAGGTAGCATTAGCAGAAGAAATCAACAAAATGGCGCGATTGTTGGATTGTCAGTTCATTATTGCAACACATTCACCCTTTATGCTTGGAACTTTAAATGCCAAAATCTACAATATTGATTCCAAAGAGTATGATGTTGCCAAGTGGAGTGAATTAGAGAATGTAAGATTTTTTTATGATTTCTTTAAAAAGCATGAAGAGGAATTTGAGTAGGGAGATAGTGAATTCTCAAAGACTTGTCAAAAAGCAAAGAAGCGGAACTACATTATTCCGCTTCTTTATTTTTTGCAGAGTCTGCATTTTCGGCAAGCGCCTGCTGAAAACGAATTTCGTCCGCTTTCTTCATAGTCTCTTCCATCTCTTTCGTACGATAAGATGCCACATTCTTGCGTCCGGTCATAGCACCGATAATCCACATTAATACCCAGGCAATGATGGGAAGGATAATTACGCACAGCACGCAGGTGAAGAAGATGTTTTCCTTATTGGGAAAATCAAGGAAGGCCATTACAAAGGTCGCAAGGATAAAACCTACGATTAAAATTACGGTTAACAAGGCTAAAATCTGTTTTGCTTTTTTCATATTTTAAAATCTCACTTTTATAATTTTTATCATTTTCGTCAGTATAACACAGAAAAAAACAGTCGGCAATGTAAAAAGGGACTTTTCAGATTTGAAAAAATGTTATATACTAAAGGACAGTGTGAGGAGAATTGCACTTTTATGGAAAGATAAAAGAAAAAGGATGGACTAAGAAATGTTATTATTAGAATTATGGAGAGCACAGGCATATAATCAGACTGCAAACAAGGGTCAGTTACAGAACTTGTGGAGCAAGTACTTCGTGAAAGAAAAAGAAATCTACAAGCAGTTGCTTGCAAATCCCGATGAAGAAGTGAAGGGAACCGTTTCTGAACTTGCAACCAAGTATAAGACAGACTTAATGTTTATGACCGGTTTCTTGGATGGTATCAACGACAGTTTGAAGACACCCAACCCCATTGAAACAATGGAAGAGAACACCGAAGTAAGCCTTGCTTTCGATAAGGAACTTCTTTATAAAAACATGGTAGGCGCTGAGGCTGACTGGCTTTATGGTTTACCTGAATGGGAAGCAATCTTTGATGAAGAGACCAGAAAGGCCCTTTACAAGGAACAGAAGTCTTCTACAACGATTGTGAAAGAAGACAAGGTATATCCCAACGATCCCTGTCCATGCGGTTCGGGCAAGAAGTATAAGAAGTGCTGTGGAAAGTAATTAAAAATAAAAAGACAAAACCGGTGCATTTTATGATGCATCGGTTTTCGTGATAAAAGACAGACTTAAGATTAGGAGTGAAATTTGCTTTTAGGCAGATGTGAACTACGATGAAAAGCAGAGTTGATGAAGCAGTAAGGAAATTTGAAGCCGGCTACAACTGTGCCCAGGCAGTGTTTGCGACTTATGCGGACCTTTGGGGAATGAGCGAAGAGGACGCATTGAAGCTTGCAAGCCCTATGGGTGGCGGTATGGGAAGGATGCGTGAAGTGTGCGGTACCGTATCAGCCATGGCATTGTTGGAAGGCTTAAAAGAAGGAAATACAGATCCGTTGGATAAAACGGCGCAAGGGCGAACTTATGAGACGGTGCGGAGCTTATGCGATAGTTTTACCGAAGAAAACGGAAGTATTATTTGTCGTGAACTTTTGGGGATTCTCTCAAAAGAAAAGAGCGCAGTACCGTCGGAGCGTACCAAGGAATATTATCAGTCCCGTCCCTGCACAAAGTTAGTTGCAAGTGCGGCGCGGATTGTGGAAGAGCAGTTGCTCGCAGATAGAATGGAATAGGCAATATGTTTTAATATGTATTGCATAGAAAGGCGGAAATTACAATGAAAATTACTTTAAAAGACGGAAGCGTCAAAGAATATGGTCAGGCAATGTCCATTATTGATATTGCAAAGGATATCAGCGAAGGT
>JAGAQZ010000018.1 GCA_017622505.1 Lachnospiraceae bacterium | reverse complement strand
GAGTAATGGAACTCGAACAGTAAATCTGATTACATTATTATATATTTTTCAAAAATCTACAATAGGTAGGTTTATTAAAGTTACCCATTTTTAGGAACAAAATTTTTCTCAAAAAGTACTTGACTTACATTAGCAAGATTTTCCGATGCCCAAACATATGGGTTCTCCATTGAAATAACATCTTCCATTAAATCTGTTTCATTTATAATTTCTTCACTTATTGCTTCACTGTTTTCCTCTGTTGATAATTCTCCAACCATTGTTTCAGTTTCTGCTATAGCACCTTGTTCATCAACTGGTTCCACTCCCGCATCTTCCGAAATAACTTCTTCTATAACCTCGCTTTCAACATCTACAGTTTCATTAATAGCATCAGATTGTACATCTGAAATATGCATTCCTTCAGTAGCATATGCTACATTTGAACTAAGCATAATAACTGAAAGAGATACAGCCATCGCACATAAAAATTTTTTTCTACCTTTCATAATCCTTTTTCCTCCTATATTTTACACTAATCATTTTATTTGTTTTTGTGGTACTTAAATATCATCCTCCTTCTACACAGTTAACTTGTAATAAAGTAACAATCTCCGCTCTTTGTGCAAATAAAAAAGCAACCAAAACACATCTCTGTGTATTGATTGCAACCGAACCACCTTTGATTATATTTAACCCTTTTACAGCTTCCGGCTTTGCGTCTTTGCCTTTCGACAAATTTGCCCTTATCGTTACGTTTTTAATTTTATTATTTGCATAAGAGAAACAATGCCATATCTCTTATGCAAATAATTTCAACTATCATAACGTCGTAAACTGTAAAAAGTTACATTCAATTTTTTCGCAAACTCGCAAACTTAAAATAGTTTTTACACTCCTTGTTGCATAACCTTCCACTCTTTCCCCCTTTTATACCGCACAATAATAAAACAAATCACGTGCGCAAGGAAGGTCAAAGTCCAGGACACCGGATAAGACATATAAATCGTTTCCACGCAATGATACTCCGGAATCTGAAAAATCGTAGCAAGCCACACCAGACGTAATGCGCAGGCGCCAAGAAGTGATACAATCATAGGCACAATGGAACACCCCATACCGCGCAGGGACCCTACCATAACGTCCATCATTCCGCACAGGGCATAAACGCTGCAGATATACATAAGGCGCACCATACCGGCCTCTACTACCGCCGGATTGTCGGTATAAAGCGACAACAGCGGCCGACCGCACAGCACCACAAGATTACCCATAATCACGCCGGTGGCAATCACCAGCCCCTGGGCCGTAAAAAGAATTTTATTCACGCGCTCAAACTTCATAGCACCGATATTCTGACTTGTAAAAGAAATCGCCGCCTGATACAAAGAGTTCATCGCCACGTACACAAATCCTTCCACGCTGCTGGCGGAAGAATTGCCCGCAATTACCGTCTCGCCAAACAAATTGACCGAAGACTGTATAAAAACGTTGGATAGCGAAAAAAGAGTACCCTGAAATCCCGCAGGCAAACCAATCTGCACAATTTTCCAGAATTTGTCAGCCTTAATGTGCAACTCTTTTAACTCAAGATGAATTCCACCCTCTTCCTTGATAAGACAACGAAGTACAAGGAATGCAGAAACGAACTGTGAAATCACCGTAGCAAGAGCAACGCCGGCCACGTCCATATGAAGAACGATTACAAAAATCAAATTCAGTACTACATTCACTACACCCGCAAATGCAAGGTAATACAAGGGTCTTCTTGTATCCCCCACCGCACGCAAAACAGCACTGCCGAAGTTGTAAACCATCGTCGCAGGCATACCCAGGAAATAAATCCTAAGGTACAGCGACGCCAGTTTCAGAACCTCCGGCGGCGTATTCATTTTACTCATAATAATGGGTGCTCCGATAAAACCAATTACCGCAAGAATCGCACCGCTTACAAGGCTTAACATAATGGAAGTATGAACGGTTTCTTTCAATTCCTTCTGTTGATTGGCACCATAAAAACGGGCCGTTAAAACATTAGAACCTACGGACAACCCGATAAAAACATTGGTCAGCAGGTTAATCAAAGAAGACGTCGCGCCAACTGCTGCCAGGGAATTATCCCCCGCATATTTTCCCACCACGATAATGTCCGCCGCATTAAACAGAAGCTGTAAAATGCCGGAAAGCATAAGCGGCAGAGAAAACAGCAACATCTTTTTCAAGATGGAGCCGCTGCACATATCGATTTCATATTTTTTACTATGCATAAATTATCAGCTCTTTTCATATTAGAATGTGCTTTGCACATTCTCTGCGCCCGAGCGGAGTTGCAACGCAACTATTTTCCGTTCCGCGAGGTGTGCATCTGCAATCATTCTTGTACGCAGTACAAGAATTAAAAGTGTACTGCCCTTGCCGGCGGTACACTTTTATCGTTGTATTTTTCGCTTATTCGCGTTTATTCACTTAATTCAGAAGTACAGTGGGGACATCTTGTTGCTTCGATGTTCACTTCGCTCTTGCAGAAAGGACATACCTTAGTGGTAGGTGCTGCAGGCTCTTCTTCTTTTTTCTTACGTGTGAATGCCTTGCTCATTGTGTTAATGCTCTTAATCATAATGAATACCACAACCGCCATAATCAAGAAGTTAATGATTGCGGTAAGGAAGCTTCCGTAATTCAAAGTTGCTTCGTCTTTTAAAACCAACGCATAACCTGTTAAATCAGTTCCGCCGATCATACCAATCAAAGGATTGATAATGTCGTTTACCAATGAATTTACAATTCCTGTAAAAGCACCACCGATGATGATACCTACTGCCATATCCATTACGTTTCCGCGGCTGATAAATTCTTTAAATTCTTTTAAAATCTTCATAATCTCACATTCTCCTTATGTATTGTATGCTTTTATCCAATCGCCTAATAAAGGCCGTTGCAATTTCGCAACATTTACCATATCGTCATAAACTACAAAACATTATACACCTGTTGAAAAAAAGTGGCAAATATATTTTATATCCTTTTGATTGTGACGTTCGATAAAAGTATTGCTTCTTACCTATTCAGCTATTACTCGCCAACCAGCGTCACTTCCGTGTAATCATGCCCGGTAGACGGCAAAAACTTCTCCAGCATATCCTTCTTCTTCATTGCAATGCTTGAAGTATTCATACAAGGGTGGCATCCAAACCATTCCATTGCAAGCAAATCTTTGTCAATCAGCAGACGCACTTTGCACTCCTTATCATAGGCAAGTCCAAGCACCGTTGCCGAACCCGGCGTCAAATTTAAATACTGCGCCAACTCCTCCGGTCCCGCAAAAGACAGTCTTGCCGAGTTAATCTGGGACGACAATTCTTTCGTCTTAAAAACCTTATCTCCCGGCATTAAAAGCAGATAAAAATCCGTCTTCTGGCGATTGCACAAAAACAAATTTTTACAAATATGTGCGCCCAATGCTTCGCCTATTGCAACGCAATCTTCCATTGTCATTGCCGGCTCATGGTCAGCTCTTTTGTACGCAATGCCAAGGGCATCCAGCATATCATATGCCGCTATTTCTTTTTCACTTCTGCCTGCGACATCTGCAGGTCTTCCTTCATAAATGTTCATGATTCTCGTTCCTTTTATTGTTTTATATTCTCTTTAATAATATGTACTTTGTATACTTCTTCCGAAATCATCATTCCCGGCACACTTCGCCTAAGTCGTAAACAGCTCCTGTACACAACCGCATCAACTGCCCCTCCGCTAAGTATTTTTCAAGAAGCGCAATTGCCGGCTCTCCCGTACAATGTCCGGTAATCAAAACTTCGATACCCGTAGCCAGAATATATTCTGCCAAAGCTTTTACTTCTTCCACCGAATAGATACAGATCTCTTCGCCGTCCTTACGGCCTTTCATATGCAAACCACCCACATAGGCGTAAATTTTCTTCCCGGGCAAAGCGTTCTTTACCTCTTCCACAATGTTCTGCACACCACCATGGGAACAGCTGTTGCAAATCACAAGTCCGGCGTTTGTTTCAAACACCACGCTCATCTCATGGGCGAAATCATCCGGTAGCCAGGTAGCCTCCGGCTTTGTCTTACTGCAGATTATGCCTTCTGCCGTTTCGCAAGTTATATCTCCCACCGATTCACTGACTTCTTGCGGCTTTGCTTCCCGATACAGTCCCGCCTTCTCACCGATTGCTGCCAGTTTATCCGGTGCTGTACTATG